>NZ_JAAIUN010000077.1:0-1356 GCF_013317245.1 Blautia sp. MSK.20.85 | reverse complement strand
CCATCGCAGAAAGCAGGGTATCTTCTGTGTACTGTTTCGGTGGCTGTGTAAAATGCTCCGATACAAAAGAATCACAGGGACCGTAATGCTTGCCTGCCCAGATATCCAGCTCCGGCTCTTCTTTCTCAATCTTTACTCCAAAGAACTGTTTTAATTTATTTTCGATTGCCTTGAATCCTTCCTGCTTTGTTTTCTTTGCTGTGAGATAAAACGTATGATAATTGCAGGTGATCTGGCATTTATGGCTTTCATAAATATAAGGATCTGCAGTTGCTGTCAGAACCCTGGCACTGATCAGATACAAAATCTTGCGGTTTCGTTCTTTCAGTTCACCAATATCTGCTTTGGCTACTTCCATGGTTGGGATAATCGCATGGTGATCGGATACTTTCTTTGAATTTAATACCTTACTCACGTCTGGGTGATATTCCAGACCTTCAGCATAAGGCATTTTCCCAAGTAACATCTGAATCAGTGTTTCAGTGCTTTCTCCCATCTCATCTGTCAGATACTGGCTGTCTGTTCTCGGATAAGTGACCAGCTTCTGCTCATACATCTCCTGCACGGCATCCAATGTCTGCTGTGCGGTATAGCCAAACATTCTGTTTGCTTCCCTCTGCAGAGTGGTCAGATCATAAAGTTTCGGAGAGCGGACCGTTTTCTCTTTCACATCATCCTTCTCCACTTCACACATACGCTCCATACAGTCCGCAGCCACTTTATCTGCATCTTCTTTTTTCTGAAAATGCTCTGTGACCGCATCCATCTCGTCAAACTTGATATGAGCCATATAATATTTTTCTTTGGTAAATTCCTTGATCTTCTGATTTCGATCCACGATCATGGCAAGTGTTGGTGTCTGCACTCTTCCAACTTTCAGATTCTGGTTATACAGAACGGAAAAAAGACGGCTCGCATTGATTCCCACCAGCCAGTCTGCCTTTGCCCTGCAAAGTGCTGACTGATAGAGACTGTCATAACACGAACCGTCTTTTAATGACGCAAATCCTTCTTTAATTGCCTGTTCCTCCATGGAAGAAATCCATAACCGTTTCATCGGCTTTTTGCATTCTGCCTGCTCATATACCAAACGAAAGATTAACTCTCCTTCACGTCCTGCATCAGTAGCACAAATCACTTCATCTACTTTGGAATCTCTCATCAGTTTTTTCAAGATTCCAAACTGTTTCTTTGTGCCCTCCAAAATCTTGTGTTTCCAATATTCAGGCACAATCGGCAGATCTTCATATTTCCATTTTTTATATTTTTCATCGTATTCCGATGCATCGCATAATCCAACCAGATGTCCTACGCACCAGGAAACGATATAACCGTTTCCCTCCACGTAACCATCTT
>NZ_JAAIUN010000076.1:0-1356 GCF_013317245.1 Blautia sp. MSK.20.85 | reverse complement strand
CCATCGCAGAAAGCAGGGTATCTTCTGTGTACTGTTTCGGTGGCTGTGTAAAATGTTCCGATACAAAAGAATCACAAGGACCGTAATGCTTACCTGCCCAGATATCCAGCTCCGGCTCTTCTTTCTCACTCTTTACGCCAAAGAACTGTTTCATTTTATTTTCGATTGCCTTGAATCCTTCCTGCTTTGTTTTCTTTGCCGTGAGATAAAACGTATGATAATTACAGGTAATCTGGCTTTTATGGCTTTCATAAATATAAGGATCTGCAGTTGCTGTCAGTACCCTGGCACTGATCAGATACAAAATCTTGCGGTTTCGCTCTTTCAGTTTACCTATATCTGCCTTTGCTACTTCCATGGTCGGGATAATTGCATGGTGATCAGATACTTTCTTTGAATTTAATACCTTACTCACGTCCGGTTGATATTCCAGGCTTTCAGCATAAGGCATTTCCCCAAGTAACATCTGAATCAGAGTTTCTGTGCTTTCTCCCATCTCATCTGTCAGATACTGGCTGTCTGTTCTCGGATAAGTGACAAGCTTCTGCTCATACATCTCCTGCACTGCATCCAATGTCTGCTGTGCGGTATAGCCAAACATTCTGTTAGCTTCCCTCTGAAGGGTGGTCAGATCATAAAGCTTCGGAGGGCGGACTGTTTTCTCTTTCACATCATCCTTTTCCACTTCGCACATCCGCTCCAGGCAGTCCGCAGCCACTTTATCTGCATCCTCTTTTTTCTGAAAATGCTCTGTAACTGCATCCATATCATCAAACTTGATATGAGCCATATAATATTTTTCTTTGGTAAATTCCTTAATCTTCTGATTTCGATCCACGATCATGGCAAGTGTTGGTGTCTGCACTCTTCCGACTTTCAGATTCTGGTTATACAGAACGGAAAAAAGACGGCTCGCATTGATTCCCACCAGCCAGTCTGCCTTTGCCCTGCAAAGTGCTGACTGATAGAGACTGTCATAACACGAACCGTCTTTTAATGACGCAAATCCATCTTTAATTGCCTGTTCTTCCATGGAAGAAATCCAGAGCCGCTTCATCGGCTTTTTGCATCCTGCCTGCTCATACACCAGACGAAAGATTAACTCTCCTTCACGTCCTGCATCAGTAGCACAGATCACTTCATCTACATTGGAATCTCTCATCAGTTTTTTCAAGATTCCGTACTGCTTCTTTGTTCCATCCAAAACCTTGTGTCTCCAGCATTCCGGCACAATCGGCAGATCTTCATATCTCCATTTTTTATATTTTTCATCGTATTCCGATGCATCGCATAATCCAACTAGATGTCCTACGCACCAGGAAACGATATAACCGTTTCCCTCCACGTAGCCATCTT
>NZ_JAAIUN010000075.1:0-1568 GCF_013317245.1 Blautia sp. MSK.20.85 | reverse complement strand
AGGCATCTGCCATTTCTTTTGTCAGCTTACGCTTTGACATATAAGTATGTATCACATTTCCCCAGCCTTCTTCAATGTGGTAATCCTGGGAATACCGAACCTTTGCCGCCAATACTGTGTCCAGACGGCTCTTGATATTCTCAATTTCATTGGAATAGATCCGAGAAAACTGTATGTACTCTTCTTCTGTAATCAAACGTTCCGAGTAATCTTCATATAAATCCGACTTACGCTTACTGATTCGGCTTAGTTCCCGTCGGAGTTTCCCCACCTCTTTATCCAAAAGCAGGTACTGTGTCTGATTTTTGGAAGCTGCATTCATTTCCTGAATCATTTTTTCTGTATCCAATACGGTTTTCATATGCGTTTGGATCAGGCGAAGAACATCGTCATCCACATATTCTTTTCTGACTCTGTGCCCTTTGCATTGCTTTCCTCCGGATTTATGGTTAGTATTGGCTCCGCAGATATAAAAGAATGTGCCATTTCTTTCTCTGGACAACGTCATGCGGTTGCCACAGCCTCCGCACCATATTTTTCCTGTATAGAAATTATGATTTCGAATAGCCCCATTGTTCTGCTGATGTTTCTTCTTATAAGCTTCCGTATATTCCTGAATTTTAGATTGTACCTGTTGAAACAACTCTCTATCTATAATCCCTTCATGCGTGTTCTCCACATGCACCCATTCACTCTCTGGTCGATTTCTCTGTTTATTTTCCTGGAAAACACTTTGCTGATATTTTCCAAATACAGAATCACCTGTGCAATGAACATCCTGAAGTACTCGCTTCACTTCATAATTATTCCAGGGTTTAGACTCCGGAAGCGGCTTTTCACCGGTTTTATAGAATTTTCTCTGTAAAGTCGGCGATAAAACTCCATCTTTATTGAGCTGTCTTGCAATATCACTATAATTCCTGCCATCCATATACATAGAAAATATACTTTTCAGATGTTCTGCAGCTTCATCATCAACAATCAGCTGATGATGGTCTTCTTCTGACTTTCTGTAACCATACGGTTCCCAGGCACTTGTAAATTTTCCCTCTTTCCAAAGTGCTTTTTTTGCGCTGCTACTCTTCTTGGCAAGGTCTTTCGAATAGAATTCATTGATGATATTCTTCAGTGGAACTGTAAGATCCACACCTTCTCTGAAAGAATCGAAATCATCTGTCACAGCCAGGAATCTTACATGGAAAAACGGGAATACTCGTTCAATATAATTGCTGGTTTCGACATAATTTCTGCCAAGTCTGGACAAATCTTTTACAATAACACAATTGATTTTTCCATGCTTGATATCTTCCATCATCTGTACGAATCCAGGACGGTCAAAATTTGTACCTGAATAGTCTGAGTCCTTATAAACTTTCGCAACCGAAATATCTTCCGTATCTGCTACAAAGTTTTTCATCAATTCCACCTGGGTTTCTATCGTTCCTCTTTCTAGTGTTTCTTCTGTTTCCATTGAAATTCTGGCATACAATCCTGCCCGGAATGGTCTGCTCATCTCTGTCTGGACGGTTGCACTGCTGACTACTTCCGGAATGTTTTTCCTGCTCTTT
>NZ_JAAIUN010000074.1:0-1576 GCF_013317245.1 Blautia sp. MSK.20.85 | reverse complement strand
AAGAATTATCAGAAAGCATTACACAATATGGCGTGTTGGTTCCTGGTATTGTGCGATTGAGAGAGTCCGGTGGTTATGAGCTGGTAGCTGGTCATAGGCGAAAACGAGCATGTGAACTTGCGGGATTAGAGAAAATGCCTGTTATCATCAAAGATCTTACAGATGATGAAGCGACGGTGATCATGGTAGATTCCAACATTCAACGAGAAGAGCTGCTGATCAGTGAAAAGGCATTCGCTTATAAAATGAAATATGAGGCGTTAAAGCGTCAGGGAAAACGGTCTGATTTAACTTCTTGCCAAGTTGGCAAGAAGTTGGCGGCAGAAGAAGTCAGTCAGAATACAGGAGATAGTTCCAGACAGATTCTTCGATATATTCATCTGACAGAGTTAATCGCAGAACTTTTAGAACTGGCAGACGAGAAGAAGCTTCCCTTTAATACAGCTGTTGAAGTTTCATATTTGAGAAGTGAAGAACAACAGATATTGCTTCAGTATATGAGTAATCACAATATGGTACCGTCTATGAAGCAGGCAAAGGAATTGAAGCAGATTGCAAAAGAGCAGATGTTGACATATTCAGAGATTGACCAGATCTGTATGAATGAAAGTACTGAGAAAGTACAGGTACAGATTCCGGCGAAAAAGCTGAAACAGTATTTTCCTGAGTCATATTCTAAAGCTCAGATGGAAGAAGTGATATTTATGCTCCTGGCATCATGGGCAGAAAAACAATAATATGATATGCGAAGTTGGACAGAAGGAATGAAAAGATGATGATAGAAGATGTAATTAAAAAATCAATACTGCCACTGGCATTTATGCTATTCTGGTTCTGGATGGTATCCACCATCATGAAAGTCAGTGGACAGACAGACTTATTCTGGTGGATATTTCTTTCCGGACTTCCATTTGGAATACATAAAATGCGGCTGGTCCTGATTCCAAAAGGAATGGATATAACAGCAACACTTGGGATGGCTGCATTAAGTGTCATCATTGGAGCTTTGATTGGAAGTATCATGATTCCAGTGTATGTAATCCGTGCGGTATACGTTTTCTTACGATATATCATCGGAAAATAATTGAATATTTGATAAGAGGCAGGCTTGCGAAAATAAAATCGTAAGCTTGCCTCTTTTTTTTGTACCCAAAATCAGGCAATTCAGGGGAAATCCCTTTTGCAAATATATATACTTGGAGGATTTTTAAGATGAGAGAGCGAATTGAAAGTAAGCATGTAACAAAAGAAATCAAAAGTCAGATGCCAGTGATTCCGGTGGAAATTGTTAAAGAAAGAGGTTGTACGTTCTGCCCGTATTATCTGGGCAATTATGAGAAACAGCCACGCTGTATGATGAAAATCTGTGCCTGGGATGATGAAAATGAACGTTTCCATCCAGTTCTTCGTGGACTGATTCCATTTTACAAAGAGAAGATGGAAAAAGCAGAAGAGAAGTTCCTGGCAATGAAAAAGATTTACACAACGCTGTTAGGAATGTTTGCCGATGAAATGAAGCAGGAAGAGTTGGAAAAAGATGAATGTTACGGATGTGCCTATGGAAAATGTGGACCAT
>NZ_JAAIUN010000073.1:0-1596 GCF_013317245.1 Blautia sp. MSK.20.85 | reverse complement strand
ATTTTATACTCAAATGGGGAAAGAATACCCAGTTCATTTAAACGATTAGCGATCGCATCCTGACTCATTCCCTGCAGCTTCATCTTAAAAATATCCTGTACTACACTGCCTGCAGATGGATCAATCTCTAATTTATGCTTATCTGTCTTTGTCTTCCTGTATCCAAAAGCTACAAACGGAGTCACGCATTCGCCTTTTTTCCTCTTAATCTCAAGATTACTCCTGATCTTAATAGAAATGTCACGGCAATAAGCATCATTGATTAAATTCTTAAATGGGATAATGATTTCGTCTGCCTGATTCTTTCCCTTGAGACTGTCATAATTGTCATTGATGGCAATGAAGCGCACACCAAGAGCCGGGAATAATCTCTCGATATACTTCCCGGAATCAATATATTCCCTTCCAAATCGTGATAAGTCTTTTACCACTATGCAGTCTACAATCCCACGCCGGATATCTTCCAGCATTGCCTGGAATGCTGGGCGCTCAAAATTAGAGCCTGAGTATCCATCATCAACTCGGACTGAAACAACTTCAATATCTTTTTTGTCTTTCAGGAAATCCAGAATCAAAGCTTTCTGGTTAGAAATGCTATTACTTTCCAGTTTTGCTGAACTGGAAATATCGCCATCTTCTTTAGATAATCTGACATAGATGGCGGCATGATAGATTTTATTGATATTCTGATACATATCTTACCTCCTTTTATTACGTCAGAAAATCCATGTAATAAAAGGGGGCTGCATAATTTGTCCTTACCGACATTCTAACACAGTCCCCTCAATCTTGCCAGTACTTTTTCAGACACTCAGAAGCATATTCTCAAATGCCTGCTCCATAGATATACCGTTATTAGCAAATCTGACTTTTACTTTCATATTACCGATCCGGACCAAATATGGATTTCCTACTTTATTCAGAAAAATATCTCTCCGTTCCTGAAGCGATTTATTTCTGTCTGCTTTTATCATCCGTAGGTCAGTCATTTCATTGATATCTACATCACTGAAATCCTGCTCCAGATAGTTTCTATATTCCTCTGCCGTCATGCCCTTCTCCTTCCATTCCCATCTGAATCCGTACTGCTTTCAGTACCCGATCCAGGCTCCACTTATTTACTCTTCCGCATTTCTCAATAATACATTTTGTAGAAATGCTCATAACCTGTTCGGCCAAGGCTAGGCTTCCTTTTCGGATCCCTGTCATGTCATATTTACTGATAAATACATGTGTTGGCAAATACCGCTTCTTATATATTCTTGACGTCAGCGGAACTACTGTAATGACTGAACTGTATGTATTAGCTTTGTTGTTACTTACTACGATCACCGGTCTTACTCCACCCTGAACCGAAGTTGTCGGGAACATACCGAGATCCGCCCATAAGATATCTCCTCTTCGAATCGTCACTTGTCATCTCTCCAATCCTTTTTTATTTGTAAAGCATTCATAGCGCTATATTAGCTCCACAGGAATACGGCAGAGTTCCTTTCCAAGACGGAAAGCTCTGCCGCATAACCTCTATAGCCAATTTGATTATTAAACAGTGCTCGCTCGATTCTATTTATCCTCGATACCCCGAATCGTTACTCC
>NZ_JAAIUN010000072.1:0-1683 GCF_013317245.1 Blautia sp. MSK.20.85 | reverse complement strand
TTGACACTCCCCACAGCTAAAGCAGGGGGATTCTTGCTTCTCCCACTACTGCATTGGCAAACACCTTACGGTACTGCAATGTCTTACACAGTGTCCACAAGCTATATTTATACTGTTCCCGTATGCCCTACGGTACAGTTTTTATCTTTATGCAGACTGCATCTGCAGTCCTTTTTTCAGAATATTGATACTTGCATTCGTATCCCGGTCATGAACCGCATGGCATTTGGGACACTCCCAGATACGAATGCCCAGATTTTTTATCCGTGGATTTCTGTAGCCACAACAGCTGCAGGTCTGACTGCTCGGATACATCGTTGGTACTCTGTGAATTTCATTTCCATACCAGCCAGCTTTATATTCCAGCATTTCAAAAAATTTTGCCCAGGAAACACTCGCTATCGATTTTGACAGTTTATGATTCCGGATCATCCCCTTAACATTCAGATCTTCAATACAGATGGTTTGGTTTTCACGCACCAGCATCGTTGACTGTTTCTGCAGGAAATCATTCCGCTGATTGGTTACTTTCTCATACACTCTTGCCACCCTGATCCGCTGCTTCTCGCGGTTATGGGAATCTTTTTGTTTTCGGGAAAGCCTGCGCTGTTCTCTTATGAGTTTTCGCATTGAGCGTTCCAGATATCTGGGATTTGATACCGTATTTCCATTACTGTCGGAGTAGAACGCTTTGATCCCGACATCAATCCCTATCGTTCCGCCAGCATTTGAGCGTGGTTCCGGTTCAAAATCAACATTTAAAACCGCAAAATATTTTCCAGCCGGTGTGTGCTCAATGATCACGTGATTAATCTTTTCCACTTCCATCGACTGCCGTATTTTAACAGATCCAAGTTTCGGAAGTTTGATATATCTTCCCACAATACGAATATTATCTTTTTGATTTACCGTTCTGTATGACTGGAACCGGTTATGTTTACTTTTGAAGGTTGGATAGGAAGCCCGTTTCTCAAAGAAATTCACAAATCCCCGGTCGAGATCCCGCAAAGACTGCTGTAATGCAATGGAATCTGCTGCTTTCAGAAAGGCAAACTCCTCTTGCTTTTTCAGTTCAGTCAGCATGGCGGAAGTCTGGGAATAGCCGATCTTTTCCCCATTTTCATAGCCTTCCTTACGCATGGCAAGTCCCCGGTTGTAGATGAACCGGCAGCATCCCAGGGTCTGATGGATGAAGTTTTTCTGTTCTCTGTTCGGGTAGATTCTAAATTTAATTCCTTTTTGCATTATCCCATCTTATCCTTTTGTCTCTGCGATGTTTTCTGGTTTTCAATATACTGTTTTACTGTTTCCTGCGGAGCACCGCCCACCGTCGATACAAAATAGCTGTTTGTCCAGAGAGTCGGCATTTTCGTTTTAAGATAGGGAAATTCCTGTCTTAAAATTCTGGACGTATAGCCTTTAAATGACTTTACAGCTTTGTGGATGCCAAACTGAGGATCTACTTCCAAAAGCATATGAACATGGTCTGGCATGATCTCCATTTCCAGAATGTCTACAGAAAGATTTGCAGCATACTCTGTGAGCAGCTCCTTCAGCCGGACGTCCACACCGTTAATTAATACTTTTCGTCTATACTTTGGACACCATACTACATGGTATTTACAGGAATAGACGACATTGTTGTTTGATTTATATGTTGTGTTCATATTTGTATTATACTAT
>NZ_JAAIUN010000071.1:0-1750 GCF_013317245.1 Blautia sp. MSK.20.85 | reverse complement strand
TTTTACGGACGGCTACTGACCCCGCTGTCTATTCAACAAGCGGAACGTCTCGTCCGATGGAATTCATCCACATAGTAACGGGTGGATTTATGAGCGGAACGGTTGATCGTCACTCGGTTCCATACCTGGTCCTGCACAATCAGCATCCCGATCTTCTTCAGCTGTTTTCCAAGCTCCTTGATATCAAAACATACGATACGGTTGTTGATGTCCACATTTGTGCGATGATTAAATACATTTAGGGAACCTGTAACGTAAATCTCCAATGAAGTTGCCAGACGCTGTGCTTCCGGCTCTTCCTGTTTCCGCAACAGATTATATAAATCCTCCAGTATCGGCATCTTCTCTGGCACCGGATCAGCGAGATATTCCTGATAGACCAGCCGCACACAACGGTCAATGATCGTCTTTTCTACCGGTTCCAGTCCATTCTTTCCACCGACAATCAGTTCACACAGGGACAGAATAAAATCTGCCTTTAAGGACAGCGGATTATCTTCCTCTGAATAATTCAGGTTCAGATCCATCGGATTGATATACTGGTCTGATACCGGTGAAATCCGGATGACCTGTCCGTGCAGTGCCTGCACCAGTGGATAATACTCGGCTTCTGGATCACAAATAATAATATCGTCCTCCGTAATCAGGAAACAGTTCGTAATTTCTCTTTTTGCTGAGAAGGATTTACCGGAACCAGGTGTACCAAGAATCAGTCCATTCGGGTTCTTCAGACGCTTCCGGTCAACCATAATCATGTTGTTGGATAATGCATTCAATCCATAATAAAGAGCTTCCCCTTCCTGGAACAGTTCCTGTGTCGTAAATGGCACAAAGATCGCTGTTGCCGATGTGGTAAGCCCTCTCTGAATCTCAATTCGATTGACTCCCAGTGGAATACAGGACATCAATGCTGCTTCCTGCTGATAGTCCAGCTGTTTTAAGGAACAGTTGTATTTTTGTGCGATACCCTGTACCTGGAAGATATTGTTATCCAGCTTCTGACGCTTCTTTGCGGTATTCATCACCAACACTGTCACAAGAAACATACGCTCATTTCTGGACTGTAAATCTTCCAGCAGATTCTTTGCTTCTTCCCCGTAGGTCACAAGATCCGATGGAAGCACATCCATGTCATACCCGGAACGTACCGCCCGCTTCTGCTCTTCAATCTTCATCTTATCCAAATCTGAAATCTTGCTCTTGATCATCTTGATCGCAGAACTCTGGTCAATGGACTGGATATGAATATTGACATTGATGCTGTCATCCACATCCAGGAAATCTGCAAGCATCCGGTCTGTAAGCTCCGGTGCCAGGATCTGCAGATAACTCACGCTTCCCATGGTCTTTCCCATCAGAAATGTCTGATTCTTGGAAAAGTTAAAGGAAGTTGGTGCAATAAAGTCTTTGGTCTTTAATCCTGTTTCCGGCAGCATCTTGTACTGGAACTTAAATGGTTCAATCCGATCCTGGTTGAACACATGATACAGAATCTCCAGTCGCTCCAGACCATTTAAGGAATGTGCCTGTGCTCCCAGAACTTTAAAGTTGTTCAGGATATCGGCTTCAATCCTTTCAAGCCTTGGTCTTGCCACCTTCAGGCTTTCTGCTTCGATTCCAAAAGTGATATACTTGGTTTTCACCAGACCATTGTTTCCCTTGGAAAGCTGATTTTTTAACATGGTCCGGTACTCCTCACGAATGGCATTGAAGTCATCGTTCTGATCCGGAATATCAATACTTTTCTCAA
>NZ_JAAIUN010000070.1:0-1843 GCF_013317245.1 Blautia sp. MSK.20.85 | reverse complement strand
AAGAATTATCAGAAAGCATTACACAATATGGCGTGTTGGTTCCTGGTATTGTGCGGTTGAGAGAGTCTGGTGGTTATGAGCTGGTAGCTGGTCATCGGCGAAAACGAGCATGTGAACTTGCTGGACTAGAGAAAATGCCGGTTATCATCAAAGATCTTACAGATGATGAAGCGACGGTGATTATGGTAGATTCCAACATTCAACGAGAAGAGCTGCTGATCAGCGAAAAGGCATTTGCTTATAAAATGAAATATGAGGCGTTAAAGCGTCAGGGAAAACGATCTGATTTAACTTCTTGCCAAGTTGGCAAGAAGTTGGCGGCAGAAGAAGTCAGTCAGAATACAGGAGATAGTTCCAGACAGATTCTTCGATATATTCATCTGACAGAGTTAGTAGCAGAGCTATTAGAATTGGCAGACGAGAAGAAGCTTCCCTTTAACACAGCTGTTGAACTTTCTTATTTGAGAACTGAAGAGCAGCAGATATTATTTCAGTATATGAGTAATCACAATATGGTACCTTCCATGAAGCAGGCAAAGGAATTGAAGCAGATTTCAAAAGAGCGGATGTTGACGTATTCAGAAATTGACCAGATTTGCATGAATGAAAGTACTGAAAAAGTTCAGGTGCAGATTCCGGCGAAGAAATTGAAACAATATTTTCCAGATACATATACAAAGACTCAGATGGAAGAAATTATATTTATGCTTCTGGCATCGTGGGCAGAAAGAGAGGGTAAAGAATGAGCAATGAAGATATGGCAAGGAGAATACAAGTCTATCTGAAAAAGATAGAAAAGATACGTGTTAAACGGATAAAAAGAGAGAAGTTTAAACATTTGTTGAAAACATTAGGATTATCAGCAGGAAGGAAGTGAAAGTATGGCTTTAAAAATTGTACGAAGATATGATGCGAACGGAAGGGAGCTTACGGAGAAAGATCTGGAAACCTTTCGATTGGATTCTCCTGTGGTTAGAGAAATATTGGCAAACCTTAATCGGGAGGTGGCGGAAGGAATCAGACAGAGGGAGAAAAAAGATGACGATTGAAGATGTAATTAAAAAATCGATTCTGCCACTGGCATTTATGGTATTCTGGTTTTGGATGACAAAAACAATTATGAAGGTCAGTGGACAGACGGATTGGTTCTGGTGGGTATTTATTGCTGGACTTCCATTTGGAATACATAAAATGCGGTTGATTCTGATTCCGAGAGGAATGGATACCACAGCAACACTTGGGATGGCTGCATTAAGTGTCATCATTGGAGCATTGATTGCAAGCATCATGATTCCAGTGTATGTGATTAGAGCGATATACGTGTTTATACGGTATGTCATTGGAAAATAGAATATTAGATTGATAAGAGGCAGGCTTGCGAAAACAAAAATCGTAAGTCTGCCTCTTTTTTTGTGCTTAAAACCAGGCAATTCAGGGGAAGTCCCTTTTGCAAATATATATTCTTGGAGGATTTTTAATATGAGAGAGCGAATTGAAAGTAAGCATGTAACTAAGGAAATCAAAAGTCAGATGCCAGTAATTCCGATGGAAATTGTTAAAGAAAGAGGCTGTACGTTCTGCCCGTATTATCTGGGCAATTATGAGAAACAGCCACGTTGTATGATGAAAACCTGTGCCTGGGATGATGAAAATGAACGTTTCCATCCAGTTCTTCGTGAACTGATCCCATTTTATAAAGAGAAGATGGAAAAAGCAGAAGAAAAGTTCCTTGCAATGAAAAAGATTTATACAACACTGTTAGGAATGTTTGCCGATGAAATGAAGCAAGAAGAGTTGGAAAAAGATGAATGTTACGGATGTGCCTATGGAAAATGTGGACCAT
>NZ_JAAIUN010000069.1:0-1869 GCF_013317245.1 Blautia sp. MSK.20.85 | reverse complement strand
CAGTCGAGTAGACTAAGACCTCTCAATCTTAGCCCCTCACAGATCCGTACGTGCGGCTTTCCCGCATACGGCTCCTCATAGTAACATTCGCTTCAATATAAACAATAGTACGTTTTAGGTTTTGCTAACGGGTAATACTTGAGCATTTCCACAAATCCATTCCATGTGTATGCCCGTCTACAACCTCTCCGATTCATGGCTTTGAATAGAAACTGTTGTACTCTATGCAGGAATGTTGTTATCTTCCGAAAATTCCATGTAACACCATAATACCGATAGTGTCCAATTAGTTTTACGTTCAACTCTTTAATTATTTCTCGCATTGGTCGATTTCGATTATCGTAAATCCAGTTCTTGTATGCTCTAACCTTTTGCTCTAACTTCTTTCTTGAAGTCTGTACCTTTGGCACGAAACCTCCCTTTCGAGTTTTGCTACAATAGAAGGTAAACCCCAGAAAATCAAATGTTTCAGGTTTACATTCTCCTCTTGCTCTACGATTCTGCTCTGCAAATCTCCCAAATTCAATTAGTCTGCTTTTACTACTTTCCAGCTCCAGTCCAAACTTTTCCATTCGTTCCTTTAACTCTTTATAGTATCTTTCAGCTTCTGACTTATATTGAAATCCTGCAACAAAATCATCCGCAAAGTTGACGAGAAAACACTCTCCCTGCATTTCCCTTTGCACCACCAGCTTAAACCACAGCGTCAGCACATGATGCATGTATATATTTGCAAGCATCGGACTCATTGCTGAGCCTTGTGCCGAACCTTCCTCTGTTGGCTCGAATTTTCCTTGCTCCATTATTCCTGCTTTAAGGTATTTACGTATTAGCCACAATAAGTTCTTATCCTGTATATTCCATTCAAGGAACTTCATCATCCAATCATGGTCGATATGGTCAAAGAAACCTTTGATATCGGCATCTACGATATAGCTGATTTTTCCATAGCTTATCCGTTGGTATACTTCTTTTATTGCTTCGTGACACCCCCTATTCGGTCTGAATCCATACATGCAGTTTAGGAATCTCGGTTCATAAATAGCTCCCAGTATTTTCTTCACTGCCATTTGTACAATCTTATCTTCATAGGAAGCAATCCCTAATGGTCGTTTCTTTCCATTTCCTTTAGGTATATATACCCTCAGTGACGGAAGTGGCTTAAAGGATTTGTTTTTCAACCTCTGTACCAGTTCCTTGATATTTCTATCAAGGTTCTTCCCATACTCATCCTTAGTTACCTTGTCAATTCCGACTGCTTTGTTCCCATCTAATTCCTTATGGCATTGCTTTAGCATATCTTCATTTATCAAGTGGTACACTGATGTAAATATAGGATGTTTTGATGTTGCTGATATCTCAGCTATTCTTACTAATTTCGTTTCCATTATTTCCTCCGTCCCTGAGTACGGATAATGTGTCCTCAGTAAGACCTTTACTATGCAATCCCCTTCCCTCCATCGGCATTGCCCGATTTCTACAGTACTATGGGATTGTCCGACCACCTACCATTCATTTGAAATACTCCGTTTTCAGTTGCAATTTCATACTCTTCTTCGAGAAATGGCAGGTTCTCCCCAGTTGATGTGTATTCACAATGTAAAACATGATTGGTTCTCTGACTCCGCAGTGCCACATAACACTCGCCATATCGCATTACATGATATTGTCTTCCGCACCAGTTAAGACGTCGACCGACTGAAGTTAACGTTTCGAAGCTCAATCACTATTCAACCCTGCTTTCTTGCTGTCTACGCTTGTCAGATGCCGTTACCGGCATCATCCCAAGACTCGCTATTATCTGGTTGGCTAAACCTTGGATAAACCGGAATCCCACCGGCTTGACTACACACCCTTAGCTGGGCGCAC
>NZ_JAAIUN010000068.1:0-2175 GCF_013317245.1 Blautia sp. MSK.20.85 | reverse complement strand
AGGCATCTGCCATTTCTTTTGTCAGCTTACGCTTTGACATATAAGTATGTATCACTTTTCCCCATCCTTCCTCGATATGATAATCCTTGGAATACCGTACCTGTGCCGCCAATACTACATCCAGGCGGTTCTTGATGTTTTCTATTTCATTGGAATAGATACGGGAAAACTGCATGTATTCTTCTTCTGTAATCAGACGTTCCGAATAATCCTCATATAAATCAGATTTACGCTTGCTGATCCTGCTCAACTCCCGCCGAAGTTTCCCCACTTCCTTATCCAGAAGCAAATACTGTGTCTGGTTTCTGGAAGCAGAATTCATTTCACGGATCAGTTTCTCTGTATCCAATACGGCTTTCATATGTGACTGGATCAGGCGAAGGACGTCTTCATCCACGTATTCTTTTTTGACTCTGTGCCCCTTACACTGATTTCCTCCGGATTTATGGTTCGCATCTGCACCACAGATATAATAAAATGTCCCTGTTTTTTCTCTGGACAACACCATGCGGTTCCCACAACCCCCACACCTGATCTTGCCGGTATAGAAATTATGATTCCGAATGGCTCCATTATTCAGCTGATGCTTCTTTTTGTATGCTTCCGTAAATTCCCGGATTTTTTCCTGTACCTGCCGGAACAGTTCTTTATCAATAATTCCTTCGTGGGTATTCTCAGCATAGAGCCACTCACTCTCCGGTAGATTTCTCTGCTTGTTTCCTTGAAAAACACTCTGCTGATATTTTCCATATACAGAATCTCCGGTACAATGGACATCCTGAAGTACACGTTTCACTTCATAATTATTCCAAGGTTTGGATTCCGGTGAAGGCTTTTCGCCTGTTTTATAATATTCCCTCTGCAAAGTCGGGGAAAGGATACCATCTGTATTCAGTCTTTTTGCAATATCGCTGTAGCTGCATCCATCCATATACATAGTAAAAATTTCTCGTAAATGTCCGGCAGCCTCCTCGTCAACTACCAGCTGGTGTCTGTCCTGTTCTGATTTCCTGTATCCATAAGGTTCCCATGCACCAGTAAATTTTCCTTCTTTCCACAGGGCTTTTTTGGCACTGCTGCTCTTTTTTGCAAGGTCTTTGGAATAAAACTCATTGATGATATTTTTTAAGGGAACTGTCAGATCCACTCCCTCACGGAAAGAATCAAAGTCATCCGTCACAGCAAGAAACCGCACATGAAAAAACGGAAATACACGCTCAATATAATTACTTGTCTCTACATAATTCCTTCCAAGTCTGGATAGATCCTTTACAATCACACAGTTAATTTTTCCATGCTTGATATCTTCCATCATCTGCGTAAAACCAGGACGGTCGAAATTTGTACCAGAATAATCAGAATCCTTATATATTTCTGCAACTGCGATGTCTTCCGTATCTGCCACAAAGTTTTTCATCAGTTCCACCTGGGTTTCTATCGTTCCTCTTTCTAAGGTTTCTTCTGTTTCCATTGAAATTCTGGCATACAATCCTGCCCGGAACGGTCTGCTCACCTCTGTCTGGACGGTTGCACTGCTGACTACTTCCGGAATGTTTTTCCTGCTCTTTCGTGCCATTTTATACAACCTCCTTTACATTGACCTGCAGATTGTTATCATCATCTATTACCATATCAACTCCCATAGCAGGTAATTGATTCAGCAATGTCTGATAACAATCATCAAAATCAAAAGTGATCTCTATATTCTTTTTATCATATACTCGGATTTGCCTGATCAGTTCTACCACCACAGTGCGGGACAGTTCTTCAATATCCTGATATTTCACAAAATAATCCAGCCAGGTATTGGCTTTGTCTGCTTTTTCCAGCTCGTTATCCATTTCTTTCTGGATCGCACGGATACTCTCTTCCGCATTTCTAAGCCGCTTTCCATATGCTGCATGAAGCTCTACATAGTCTTCTTTTGATACAATGCCCTCTTTCATATCCGAATAGAGCATCATCCGTAACTCCTTACAGCGTTCTTTCTCCTGCTTTTTCTTCTCCAGCCTGT
This sequence comes from Blautia sp. MSK.20.85, assembly GCF_013317245.1. Lineage (NCBI taxonomy): Bacteria > Bacillati > Bacillota > Clostridia > Lachnospirales > Lachnospiraceae > Blautia > Blautia sp. MSK.20.85. The sequence goes on along the minus strand of NZ_JAAIUN010000068.1, from coordinate 161 downwards.
CCTGCAGCTTTTTCATATTGATCTCCTGAAATGGCACAGTACCGATAAATTCCAGGACTCTTTTCAGGTGCAGGATATTCTGGATATGCTGTTTCAACATCACTAATACGGCATCTTCCAGATCCTTTTCCGGTATTCTATGACTGGAACAGCGTTTTGTT
>NZ_JAAIUN010000006.1:0-167575 GCF_013317245.1 Blautia sp. MSK.20.85 | reverse complement strand
TGTCAATGAGAAAGAAAAGGTTCGTAGTAAGTTTGCGTCCAATTAAGTATTTAGAAGAGCTTTTAGAAGCTTAAAAAGTAGAAAAAAATAGAATTTGCAGTTGCTAACCATTCATGCGTTTGTCGTGGGGTTAAATAACACCTGGCTTTCTTTTGTAAAGATATTCTGCTACAATAAACAGATAGAAACAGGAAGACAGAACAGGAGAAAACAATCATGTCAAATATCATAGAAATCACAGATTTTAACGCACCGGAGCTGGATGTATATGCCAGGATCTCCGAGATACAGCTTTTGAACCGGGCAGAGCCTGAGAAGGGAATCTTTATCGCGGAGAGCCCGAAAGTTATTGAGCGGGCGTTGGATTCCGGATGTAAGCCGATTTCTTTTCTGGTGGAACATAAACATATTGAGGGAGAAGCAAAGGAGCTGATCCGGCGATGTGGAGACATTTCGGTTTATACAGCAGAATTTGATGTTCTGACACAGCTGACCGGTTTTAAGCTGACAAGAGGAATGCTCTGTGCCATGCACCGGCCGGCACTTCCGGGGATTGATGAGATCTGCAAAAATGCCCGCAGGATCGCGGTTCTGGAAAATGTGGTAAATCCTACTAATATCGGCGCGATTTTTCGTTCTGCGGCGGCTCTTGGAATGGATGCGGTCCTGTTAACGCCAGGATGCAGCAATCCCCTGTACCGCCGTGCGATCCGTGTCAGCATGGGAACTGTATTTCAGATCCCATGGACGTTTTTTGATGAAAAGACAGAGTGGAAGACCGAAGGCATCCGGCTGCTGAAGGCAATGGGATTTAAGACCGCAGCCATGGCACTGAAGGAGGATTCTTTTGATATTGACGATCCCCATCTGATGGCGGAAGAAAAACTGGCGGTTGTTCTTGGGACGGAAGGAGATGGACTTGCCTCAGAGACCATTGCGGACTGTGACTATACGGTATGCATTCCCATGGCCCATGGAGTAGATTCATTGAATGTGGCTGCAGCCAGTGCGGTGGCATTCTGGCAATTGGGGAAACATTAAAAAAATGTGCCGGACAGGAAGAACGTATTCTTTTATAAGATCATTGCGGGGAAATGTCATGGACATGGCTATTGGTGTGATCATTGGAGGTGCTTTCTCAGGTATCGTAACATCACTGACCGACAACTTTATCAATCCGATCCTGAATGTGCTTACAGGAGGAGCAACGTATACACTGAAGGATGTATCCGGATTTGCTTCATCCTTTGTCTCATCAGTGATCAATTTTGTGATCATGGCATTTATTCTTTTCTGTCTTCTGAAGGCGGTAAACAAGATCACTTCTATCGGAGCAAAAAAAGAGGAAGAGCCTGCACCAACTACGAAGGTATGTCCGTTCTGCAGAAGTGAGATCGACATCGAGGCTACAAGATGCCCACACTGTACTTCAATTCTGAACGAAGAAAAAAAGGAAGAATTATAAAAGAGAATATCCGCTTTACATAGAAAAAACGGGAAATCAGGAAGCATATTATGGTATGCATGAGATTTCCCGTTTTTTTTATGCGTTTGTGTTCTGATTTTCTTCTTCCATATCCATCAGATGAAAAGAAAGCAGCAGATAAAGGATTTCATCTCTGTCTGTAAGATCCGAATCCAGAAATGCTTTGATCTTATCCAGACGGTAAAGAAGAGTAGTTCTGTGGATAAATAAAGCGCTGGCAGTATGGGCAATGTTCTGGTTGTGTTCCAGAAAACAACGCAGTGTGTCATAGAGATGAGATTGTTTTGCCTCATCTTTGTATTTTAGTGACAGAAGCTTTTCGTGGCAGATCATGTAAGCAGGAAGTTTTCTGGTAGCCTGTTCCAGGATGTAGGGCAGAGCGATGGAGTTAAAATAGTGGATACTTTCTGCGGGGTTTTTGCGTTTGCCAACCTGTAAAGTGACAGAAGCCTGTGTGTATTGACGGTGGAAATTGAAATGCCCGAGCATCTTCCTGCTGTATCCGGCGCTTAGCATGCTGCTTTTGATAAAGCCTTCAATCTTATCGGAAATTTCTTGGACGGTCATAGTACAGAGATCCAGATTGATAAAAAGCACAGCATTTCCTTTATATTCGGTAGCGCAGCTTGCCGGGATCGTATTTTCCAGATAATTGCAGATGGCATTGAGGGTCAGATTTTTCTGATCGATCAGCCCGGTCTGGATCAGGATGCATTGATACATATGGGAAGAAAGCCACCCCACATTTGTCAGCTGCTGGCTGACTTTTACATAATCAGCTCCAGGGTCTGTCAGGATGGATATAAAAATCTGATGCAGAGGAAAAGCTTTATCCCGGTTGTGCATGATACCTGTGGAAAGTGCATGAGATACCATTTGGGAAAGGTACTCCAGGACGAAACCAAAGGTGTCATCCAGAGGAACTTCACCTCCGGAAAACATCAGTCTGTATACGGCCTTGTCATTGTTGGAAATGTTTACACAGAGAGAAGGAACCGTAAGGCCATTTCCCGGATAATAAAAATAACCAGTTTTATAAAATGCTTCCTCGTAATGAGGGTCCTGCTTCAGACTGTCCACAATATCCCAGGAATTTTCGCTGGAACCCAGAACGGAATTGGAGAGATCACCCAGGTCCCAGCCTCTGGAAGCAATGATGGTAAAATCCATGCCGATCAGCATCATTGGATTTGGAATGATGGAAGTGGTAAGATCCAGAAGCTCCTGAATAGAAGCGTTTCGAAGACGGGACTCCATCAGAGACTGATTCCACTGGTCATAAAGGATAAAAATATCCTGAAGTTTATTAAAAACAGTGTTAACAGGAAGGTCTTCAGGGATGATACACATATTTGGCTGGGATAATTCGTAATTCTGATAAGCTTTTCCGATCATCAGGAACAGGATATTTTTGGGATGATGAAAAGTTGGCTGAAAATCCGGATCTGTGATGAGGTAAACACGTCCATCCTGAAGAGGCATGCTTTTTTCAAAACAGGAAGGGCAGGAAAGCGTGGGAAATGTATCCAGCCTGGATGTATGTATGGAAAATGATTTCTGTAAGTGATAACAGATGATTTTTGCACTGAGTTTCAAAGAAAATCCTCCTTCCTATATTTTATAGGAAAAAATAGAAATAATCACCATATTATGTGGAATTGTGATTCTTCTGATTTTCAGTATAATAGAATCATAAAGAAAAAACAAGTGCAGAAATAAGCCTTTTATATTGGGGTGTAGCAAAACAAGTGCGGAAAAAAGGCTTTCCTGCATAATAACGTAGCGGAGGTGTTTTTATGTTAACAAAAAGACAGAATATGATGGAAGTAATCCGTGGAGGAAATCCGGATCGTTTTGTAAAACAGTATGAGGGACTGACCTTTGTTCTGAATACTCCCTATCAGCAGCAGTATCCGATGATGCCGGAAGGACCTGGTGCACCAACAGTAAAATGTGGCTGGGGATATTATAATTCCTGGCCGGCAGGAACGCCAGGAGCGTTTCCACTTCATGATCCCGAACATCTGGTATGCCCGGATATCACAGAATGGAAAAAATATGTAAAAGCACCGGATATCAATTACACAGCAGAAGACTGGAAAGCATGCCAGGAGACCATTGCCGGAATTGATAGGAATGAAACAATGGTTGCCACACTGATCGCACCGGGAGTTTTTGAGATGTGCCATTATCTCTGTGAAATTCAGAATACTATGATGAATTTTTACGAAGAACCGGAAGCCATGCATGAACTGATCGAATATATTACAGAGTGGGAACTGAAATGGGCAGAGCAGATCTGTACCTATATGAAACCGGATGTTGTATTCCATCATGATGACTGGGGAACACAGAAATCTACATTTATCAGTGTGGACATGTTCCGTGAATTCTTTATGGATTCCTACAAACGTATTTATGGCTATTACCATGATCACGGGGTAGAACTGATCATTCATCACAATGACAGTTACAGTGCAACATTGGTTCCAACAATGATCGAGATGGGAATTGATGTATGGCAGGGATGTATGTCAGTCAATGATCTTCCAAAACTGATCAAAGAATATGGAAAAGATATCACATTTATGGGCGGTATCGATAATGGTAAAGTAGATCGTTTTGACTGGAATCAGGAAATGATTGAAGAAGCAACCGATCAGCTTTGCAGAGACTGTGGTAAACTTCATTTTATTCCATGTACCACCCATGGCCTGAATTTTTCCTGCATCCCAGGTGTTTATGAGGCAGTAGATCAGGAAATCGATAAAATGACGAAAGAAATGTTTTGATCGAATTCAGATTGGCCTATATAACTATATAATAGGAAGAAAATAAAATAAAAAAAGGTCGGAAAAGCCTGCAAAACTCAGCAGAAAAGCGCTTTCCCGGCCTTTTTTCTGTGAAATTTTGGAAAAAATAAATTTGTAAAGCAAAAACCCTTGACAGGCATGCCGGAATCGTGTATGATAGCCAAGGTGATTACAGATGGAGAAATTTGTAGAGCAGACTTTTTTATTTGATTTTTATGGAGAGCTTCTGACAGAGAGGCAGCGGCAGGTGTACACCAGTGTGGTATTTGAGGATTATTCCTTAAGTGAAGTTGCTGAGGAACTTGGCATCAGCAGACAGGGTGTACATGATATGATCAGACGGTGCAATCGGACGTTGGAGGAATACGAAGAGAAACTCCATCTGGTCGAGAAATTCCTGAACATCCGCAGTCAGGTTATGAAGATCCATGAACTGGCTGACAAGTACCACGCCGAAGATATTGCGGCGATTTCCAATGTGATATTAGAGGAGTTATGATCAATGGCATTTGAGAGTTTAACAGATAAACTGCAGAATGTATTTAAAAAGCTGAAAGGCAAAGGCCGTCTTACAGAGGCTGATGTCAAGGTTGCGCTGAAAGAAGTTAAGATGGCACTTCTGGAAGCGGATGTTAACTTTAAGGTCGTTAAGCAGTTTACGAAATCTGTTCAGGAAAAGGCTATCGGACAGGATGTTATGAATGGTCTGAATCCGGGACAGATGGTGATCAAGATCGTAAATGACGAGCTGGTCAATCTGATGGGAAGTGAGACAACAGAACTTCCGATCAAACCGGGAATGGATCTTACCGTTCTTATGATGGTCGGCCTCCAGGGTGCAGGTAAGACAACAACGGTTGCCAAGCTGGCAGGCAAACTGAAATCCAAAGGAAAGAGACCACTGCTTGTGGCCTGTGATGTTTACCGTCCCGCAGCGATCACACAGCTGCAGGTGAATGGTGAGAAGCAGGGCGTCGAGGTCTTTTCCATGGGAGACAAGCAGAATCCCGTGGACATTGCAAAAGCAGCTATCGAGCATGCGAAATCCAATCAGCAGAATGTTGTACTGATCGATACAGCAGGACGTCTTCATATTGATGAAGATATGATGCAGGAGCTTGAGAATATCAAGGCAAATGTGAATGTGGATGCGACAGTGCTTGTAGTTGATGCCATGACAGGACAGGATGCGGTGAATGTAGCGCAGAACTTTTCTGATAAAGTCGGCATTGACGGCGTGATCCTGACCAAGATGGACGGTGATACACGAGGTGGAGCTGCACTTTCCATTAAAGCCGTAACCGGCAAACCGATCTTCTATGTTGGTATGGGAGAGAAGCTTTCGGACCTGGAACAGTTTTATCCGGAACGTATGGCTTCCAGAATCCTTGGTATGGGCGATGTGATGAGCCTGATCGAGAAGGTGGAAGCATCTGTGGATCAGGAACAGGCCCAGGAGATGCAGAAGAAGCTGAAGAAAATGGACTTCGACTTTAATGACTATCTTACCAGCATGGAGCAAATGAACAAAATGGGTGGTATTTCCAGTATCCTGAACATGCTTCCTGGAATGGGCGGCAAGATGAAAGATATCGAGGGCATGATCGATGAGAAAGCTATGGATCGTACCAAGTCCATCATCCTTTCCATGACACCTCAGGAGAGAAGCAATCCGAACATTCTGAACATATCCCGTAAGAACCGCATCGCCAGAGGTGCAGGCGTGGATGTCACAGAAGTAAACCGTCTTGTGAAGCAGTTTGAGCAGAGCAAGAAGATGATGAAACAGATGCCGGGCTTAACAGGCGGCAAGATGAATATGGGAAAAAGAGGCGGCTTTAAGCTTCCCTTTTAATAAACAACAATAAATTTTTAGAAAGATAATTGGAGGAAAACAAAAATGGCAGTTAAGATCAGATTAAGAAGAATGGGACAGAAGAAAGCACCTTTCTATAGAATCGTAGTAGCAGATTCCCGCTGCAAACGTGACGGAAGATGTATCGCAGAGATCGGAACATATGATCCGAACCTTGACCCAAGCGTATACAAAATCGACGAAGAGGCAGCTAAGAAATGGCTTGCAGCTGGTGCTCAGCCTACAGAAGTAGTTGCTAAGCTTCTTAAACTTGCCGGAATCGAGAAATAATACCTGACAGATTTAAGATCTGTGGGCCCCGTAAGGGCAGAGCAAGGAGGTATGTAATGAAACAACTTGTAGAAGTAATTGCAAAATCTCTTGTTGAAAATCCGGATGAGGTAGTCGTTACTGAGACTGAGAAAGACGACGCGATTGTTGTTGAACTGAAAGTCGGACCGGCCGATATGGGTAAGGTCATTGGAAGACAGGGAAGAATTGCCAAGGCAATCCGTACTGTTGTGAAAGCGGCTTCTTCAAAAAGCAGCAAAAAAGTGATTGTAGATATTCTGCAATGAAAAATGAGACAGGAGCTGTGGATTCCATGGCTCCTGTTTTTACTCTGAAAGGGAGCAAAAATGGAAGATTTATTAAAAGTAGGAGTTATCACAACAACGCATGGTGTCCGTGGTGAAGTAAAGGTTTTTCCAACAACGGATGATGCAGAGCGTTTTCTTGATATTGAATATGTGCTTCTGGATACAGGAAAAGAACTTCGCAGACTGAATATTCAGAATGTAAAATTCTTTAAGAATCTTGCGATCCTGAAGTTTGAAGGCGTTGATAATATCAATGATATTGAAATGTATAAAGGCCGTGATCTCTGGATTCCGCGTGAGGAAGCACAGGAGCTTGGCGAGGATGAATATTATGTGGCAGATCTGATCGGAATGGATGTACTTCTGGAGAATGGGGAGAAATTCGGAGTACTCCGCGATGTTATGGAGACCGGTGCCAATGATGTTTATATCGTAGATCGTGTGGATGGAGAGGAAGTTCTGCTTCCGGCGATCCATGACTGTGTTCTTGATGTAGACGTGGAAAAAAATACCATGACTGTGCATTTGATGAAAGGGCTTGTTTAAATGAATTATCATGTACTTACACTGTTTCCGGAAATGATCGAGAACGGAATGAACACAAGTATTACAGGCCGTGCGATTACAAAGGGACTGTTATCACTGGAAGCGATCAATATCCGGGATTTTGCCTTCAACAAGCACCAGAAGGTAGATGATTATCCATATGGCGGCGGTGCCGGAATGCTAATGCAGGCAGAACCGGTATATCTGTCCTATGAATCCATTGTAGAGCGCATCGGAAGAAAACCACGTGTGATCTTTCTTACTCCTCAGGGAAAAACTTTCAACCAGAATATGGCGAAAGAGTTCGCACTGGAAGAAGACCTGGTTTTTCTCTGCGGTCATTATGAGGGAATTGATGAGCGTGTTCTGGAAGAAATTGTGACGGATTATGTTTCTATCGGTGATTATGTACTTACTGGTGGGGAACTTCCGGCTATGGTTATGATGGATTCCATTTCCAGAATGGTACCAGGTGTTCTGAATAATCAGGAATCCGGAGAGACGGAATCTTTTTCCGGAAATCTTCTGGAATATCCCCAGTACAGCCGACCGGAAGAATGGCATGGAAAAAAAGTTCCGGAGGTGCTGCTTTCCGGACATCATGCAAATGTGGATAAATGGAGAAGAGAGCAGTCTATTATCCGTACTGCCAAATGGAGACCGGATCTGCTGCCAAAGGCCGATCTTACAAACAAAGAGTGGAACGAGGTCCGCAGGCTTCGCAAACAATGGAAAGAGGAAGTGGAAAAATAATTATGAAAACATCAGATTTTTATTATGACCTGCCGCAGGAACTGATTGCTCAGGACCCGCTGGAGGACAGAAGTTCTTCCAGACTGATGCATCTGTCCCTGAAAGACGGAAGTATCGAGCATCGTCATTTTACCGATATACTGGATTACCTGCATAAGGGAGACTGCCTTGTGATCAATGACACCAAAGTTATTCCGGCACGTCTTTACGGACATAAGGAGGAGACAGGAGCACTGATCGAGATCCTGCTTCTGAAACGCCGTGAGAATGATATCTGGGAGTGTCTTGTAAAGCCCGGCAAAAAGGCACGTCCGGGTGCCAAAATAACTTTTGGCGATGGCATTTTAAAAGGTGAGATCATCGATATTGTAGATGAGGGAAACCGCCTGATCCAGTTCCATTATGAGGGAATTTTTGAGGAAATTCTGGATCAGCTGGGAGAAATGCCGCTGCCGCCATATATTACCCACAAGCTGAAAGACAAAAACCGTTATCAGACCGTGTATGCCAAAAATGAAGGATCTGCTGCAGCACCGACTGCAGGACTGCATTTCACACCGGAACTTCTTGAGAAGGTAAAAGAAATGGGTGTGAATATTGCCCATGTAACTTTACATGTAGGCCTTGGAACGTTCCGACCGGTAAAAGTGGATGATGTGGAGAAACATCATATGCATTCGGAATTTTACATTGTGGAAGAAGATCAGGCAAAACTGATCAATGATACAAAGAAAAACGGTGGAAGAGTGATTTCCGTGGGAACTACCAGCTGCCGTACCCTGGAGTCTGCAACAGGAGAAGACGGAATCGTAAAAGCCGGAAGCGGATGGACAGAGATCTTTATCTATCCAGGCTATAAATTCAAAGCAATCGATGGACTGATCACCAATTTCCATCTTCCGGAGTCCACGCTGCTGATGCTGGTTTCTGCCCTTGCAGGAAAAGAGCATATTATGGCTGCCTATGAGGAGGCGGTGAAGGAGAGATACCGTTTCTTCAGTTTTGGTGATGCCATGATGATCGAGTAACAAAATTACAATTATCTTTCATATAAAAATCCTGACAGATTTTTGCATGGATCATGCAATATCTGTCAGGATTTTATTTTATCTATTCATCGCTGTTATCTGAAAAATCTGCCTCTTCATCGGAACTGTAATCTTCTTCGTCCGAGGTATCATAATCTTCTGAAGTATCGTAATCCGAACCATCCGATTCATCTGAAAAATCAGAGTCTGTATCCGATTCAGATTCATCGGAAGTATCAGTGCTTCCGGATGCGTCATCTGCAGAAACAGTATCAGAACTGCCTGTATCGCCAGAGGATTTGGCTGTAGAATCTGCTGTTGGAATCGCTGCGCTGCGTTCATCAATCTTGGATTTGATTCTGGTGGCTTCATCGCCGGTAGCAGGGGTTGGCTGATAGTTGTTATAACCGTCTGCAGAAGAAATGGAGCAGGGAATGATATTTGTTACATTATCTGCCTGTACACCGTCGGAGGTGATGGTAAAGGTCTGCTGAAAAATCATGGTATCCATATCGCTTGGCGAGCTGTTTCCGCCAAAGCAGAAATTTCCAAGACTGTAAACGATATTTTTGCCCTTGTAAGTTTCAATTCCCTGAAGTACATGTGGATGATGCCCGCATACCAGGTCCGCACCTTCATCAATGGCCAGACGTCCGAGAGTCATCTGATTGGTATCCGGAACAGTTTCGCTCTCATTGCCCCAGTGGAAGATTACAATAACAAGCTCTGCGCCGTCTGCTTTGACTTTGGCAATATTATCTTTCAGCTGTTGTTCACGGCCAAGATGGTCTTTCAGTTCATAAATTCCCACAAGTCCGACTTTAACACCCTTGATGTCCATAACTGCAGTATCATCATAGCCAAAATGGATGATCCCTGCGTTATCCAGAGCAGTCAGTGTGTCCGTGTAACTCTGCTCTCCGTAATCATGACTGTGATTGTTGGCAGTATTTACGGCTTCTATGGAACCACTGGTTAGGATCTGTGCATATTCGGCAGGTGCTTTAAATGCAAATGTTTTATCTTCACGGGTATCCGAATCCGTAAGTGTTCCCTCAAAATTGGCGATGGTCAGATCATCAGCTGAAAAAATACTTTTTACATTCTGGAAAAAGTAATCTTTTCCGTTGCTGTCATAATAGGCGTTCAGACTTGTGTCATAATCAAAGGTTTCGTCTGTACCAAGGGTGCAGTCGCCTACAACACTGATGGTCAGTGAAACAGGATCTTTCTGAGCTGCTTTTGCGGTTTCTTCGGATTTTTTCGCCTGGGCGGCTTCCTGTGCTTTTTGGATGGCAGCAGCTTCGGCGGCTTTTCTGGAAGAAATACAGGAGCGGGCAGAGAAGATAATTACAAGAAGCAAGATCAGAAATCCTCCTCCCGCAAGCATCATTTTCTGACGTCGTACCTGCTGATATCTGGAATTTTTTTTGATGTTTTTTCTGCGGGATGTGGCAGAACTGTGTGTGGACGGACGTTTGTTTACCCGCGAAGTGGTTTGGCGATGGCCGCTTTCTTTCTGACCGGAACGATGTGTATGTGTCTGTCTGGCCTGGAGTGCTTCTTTTCGTGCCAGTTCCGGATCATGTCTGTGCGGCAGCTTTCGATTATCATTTGCCATACTTTTTCTCCTTCATATGTAAAGATACATTTATTATAGGAAGAATTGGAAGTAATGTAAAGAATGAATACCGGACTTTGCAGAAAAAAGAGTTTTTGCTATAATGGACAAGGCAACACAATTGTGGCTTTAAGCTGCTGTAAATAAAAAATACAGGGAGATCAGAAAAAAATGGTATTATATATCGGAAATCATACAAGTTCATCCAAAGGCTATGCAGCCATGGGACGTCAGATGGTAAAAAACGGAGGAAATACGTTCGCATTTTTTACCAGAAATCCAAGAGGCGGTAAGGCGAAAGAGATTGATCCGGCAGATGTGGAAAAGTTTCTGGAACTTGCCAGAGAGCATCATTTCGGTAAGATCGTAGCTCATGCGCCATATACAATGAATGCTTGTGCGGCAAAAGAAAATCTGAGGGATTTTGCCAGAGAGATTATGGCAGATGATCTGAAACGCATGGAGTATACACCGGGGAATTATTATAATTTTCATCCCGGAAGCCATGTAGGGCAGGGAATAGAAGCTGGAATTGCAAAAATTGCAGAAATTCTCAATGATGTTCTTACAGAAGAACAAAGTACCACAGTTCTTCTGGAAACTATGTCCGGCAAGGGATCAGAAGTGGGATCAACGTTTCAGGAACTGAAAGAGATCATTGACCGCGTGGAGAGAAAAGACAAACTGGGGGTCTGCCTGGATACCTGTCACATCTGGGATGGAGGCTATGACATTGTACATGATCTGGATGGAGTACTGACAGAATTTGACCAGGTGATCGGACTTACCAGACTGAAAGCGGTTCATCTTAATGACAGCATGAATGGACTGGGAAGTCATAAAGACCGTCACGCAAAGATCGGCGAAGGAGAAATCGGTCTGGATGCGCTTGTAGAGGTGGTGTGTCATCCGGCACTTAAGGGAGTTCCTTTTATACTGGAGACGCCAAATGATGATGAGGGATGGAAAAGAGAAATTACACTTTTGAGAGAACGATATGCCATGAAAGGAGATTGATTCATGAGAAAGTTTAAACTATTTCTTTTGGCACTGACTGGTGCTGCGATTCTGATGCTGGGTGGCTGTAAGGAGAAGCAGACGTATGATGAAGCTGCTTTTGAGAATGATATGGAGCCGTTGACAGACGATGAATTAAAAGCCATGGATGAGGACAGTGATGATGAAATGACTGCGATGGATGAAGAGGAGATGGAGCAGGCGCAGGATTCTTCAGAGAAAGACAGCACAGAAAGTACAGATCACGCTGCAGAAAACAAAATGGATGAAAAAGGAACGTATACGGACAAAAATGATGTTGCCCAGTATATTTATGAGTATGGCCATGCGCCGTCGAATTTAACTCCCGAGAATTATGAGAATGCAGATAGTATGCTTCCGGTAGAAGAAGGTGTTACTTACCAGCAGTGCAGTCTGGATCCTGAGGGAAAACAGAAATTAATCTATACACAGGATGGAAAGCGTGTATATTATACAGAAGATGATGGAAAATCTTTTGAGGAAATTTATTAGGAAATACAGGTGTACATTTAAGAGTTGACAAAAATGTCCCGGATCATCGTTAAGTGCAATGGTCCGGGACATTTTTTCTATAAAGGTTCTGGAAATCAGTGAACCAGATTTTTCATTTCATCCCCATCCATAAACGCTTTTGCATTTTCCAGGGTTGTTTCAGCAATATTTGTCAGTGCTTCTACTGTGAAAAATCCCTGATGGGAAGTCATTGTAACATTCGGGAAGGACAGAAGACGCTGGATCGTGGAAGTAGGAAGAATGCTGCTTGACATATCTTCATATACATAGGCGGATTCTTCTTCATAAACATCCAGACCAACGGCAAAGAATTTATGATCACGGATACCTGCGATCAGGTCGTCCGTTTTGATCAGTCCACCTCTGGAAGTATTTACAAGGATCACGCCATCTTTCATTTTGGCGATGGTTTCGGAGTTGATCAGATGCTCTGTTTCCGAAGTCATCGGGCAGTGCAGACTGATCAGATCGCTGGTGGCAAGAAGTTCGTCCAGTGAAACATATTCCAGAAAGTCAAGATTTTTATTTGGGAAAAGATCATAAGCGATTACTTTCATACCGAAGCCACGGCAGATTTTTGCCATTGCCTGGCCGATTTTTCCGGTACCGATGATGCCGGCAGTTTTCTGATAAAAGTTTACGCCCATGAGACCGTTCAGGGCGAAGTTGTTTTCACGGCATTTGATATAGGCTTTGTGGGTGTGGCGGTTGGCGGTGAGTGCCAGTGCCATAGCGTGTTCGGCAACTGCTTCCGGAGAATAACCAGGAACACGTGCTACCTGAATTCCACATTTTGCAGAAGTCTCCAGATCAACATTGTTGTATCCTGCACAGCGCATCAGGATCAGTTTTACACCCTGGCGGTGAAGTTCTTCGATAACAGGCGCACCAAGATCTGCATTTACAAATGCACAGATGGCATCGTAGCCGTGGGCAAGAGCTGCGGTTTCTTCATGGATATTTGCTTCAATAAATTTAATCTCAATACCTGGATAGGATGGAAGCAGCTTCTCAAAAAATTCTCTATCGTAGCTCTTGGTGTCATAAAACAAAATTTTCATAATCGTTGCTCCTCTCTGGAAATCTTTTATTTTCCGGACAAATAATACCATAACTGTAGAAATTTGAAAAGTGGGGAAATAGATAAAGTTTATCAAAAAAATGATTTTATTTTGGAATTATAATATCCATAACAGATAAAAAATATACGAAATATAAAAAAATGCAAAAAACAGAGAGCATTTTCAGGTACTTCCATCTGATAGAACAGATGCAATAGTACACAAAAATGCTCTCTGTCTGTATATCTGATAATTATTCTGCCAGACTGTAAAGATCGGAATAGAATTCCGGATAGGAGATGTTGACACATTCACCATTTTTGATGGAAAGTGTTCCTTCTGAGAGAAGGCCTGCTACTGCGAAGGACATGGCTACACGGTGATCCAGATGAGAATCGATCTCTGCACCGTGGAGAGGTTTTCCGCCATGGATGATCATGCCGTCTTCCGTTGCCTGGATATCTGCGCCCATTTTCCGGAGATTTTCGGTCATAACCTGAATACGGTCGGATTCTTTGACACGGAGTTCCTGTGCATCCCGGATAACAGTGGTTCCTTCTGCAAAAGCTGCCATAACAGCGATCATCGGAAGTTCATCGATCAGAGTAGGAATGATGGCACCTTCTACTGTGGTTCCGTGAAGAGCGGAGGAGCGGATCAGAAGATCAGCAGTAGGCTCACCTTCTGTGGTTTCGTTGAGAAGGGTGATATCTGCCCCCATGGCTTTGCATACACGGAGGATACCGTCACGGGTCGGGTTGATCCCCACATTTTTCAGAAGGATCTCGCTGTTGGGAACAAGAAGGCCGGCTGCGATAAAATAAGCAGCGGAAGAGATATCGCCCGGAACCAGAATCTCACGTCCGTAAAGAGAAGGATCTGGCTTGATGAATGCAGTTGTTCCTTCTGATGTTACATCAGCGCCAAAGTAATTCAGCATGATCTCCGTGTGATTTCTGGAGAGAACCGGCTCTGTTACACAGGTAATGCCGTCCGAATACATTCCGGCAAGGAGTACACAGGATTTTACCTGGGCAGACGCTACCGGAGAATTGTAGTGGATGGCATGGAGTTTTTTTCCGGAGATCTTAAGCGGTGCACATCCGTTTCCGCCAAGGCTGATGATATCTGCCCCCATCTGGGAAAGCGGAGTCATGATCCGTTTCATGGGGCGTTTCTGGATGGAAGCATCGCCGGTAAGTTCTGATACAAAATCCTGTCCTGCCAGGATTCCGGAGATGAGGCGGGTGGTAGTACCGCTGTTGCCTACATCAAGAGTCTCTGCTGGAGCGCTGAGACCGTGGAGGCCTTTTCCGTGAACCAGGATCTCGCCTTTGGTATTTTCTATGTTAATGCCCATTTTCCGGAAACAGGAAATGGTGGAGAGGCAGTCGGCACCTTCCAGAAAGTTTGAGATCCTGGTAGTGCCTTCTGCGAGAGAGCCGAACATAACAGCTCTGTGAGAAATGGATTTATCTCCGGGAATAGAAAGAGAACCGGATAATTTTTTTGCTTTTTTGATTTCCATAATAAATACCTCATTTATATATATCAGCGTTCACAGATTTTGTAATTACGTTTGGTAAGAAGCACTTTGGCCTGCTCCAGGGCTGCATCTGTATAAAATTCGATCTTCAGAACGCCATCTTCAAATTCACGGTTGTGGAT
The DNA here is from genome assembly GCF_013317245.1 of Blautia sp. MSK.20.85. Taxonomy (NCBI): domain Bacteria; kingdom Bacillati; phylum Bacillota; class Clostridia; order Lachnospirales; family Lachnospiraceae; genus Blautia; species Blautia sp. MSK.20.85. The sequence continues at coordinate 152,594 of NZ_JAAIUN010000006.1, read as the reverse complement.
GATGCCGATATTTTTGATGCTGACCTTTTCTGTTGCAAGAATGGTTGCGATAGTTGCAATGGCACCGGCCTCATCTGCCACATCAATGTAAAGAACATAGGAGCGGGGGATCAGGCTGTTATCTACAATGTCAATGGAATCACGGTAATCCTTGGAACTTGCGAACATGTCAAAAATATTGTCGGCTTCTCTGTTATCAATGGAACAGCGGATCTGGATCAGCATACGGATAAATTCGTCCAGAACTGTGGAAATGTTTTTCTGGTTTTCCAGGCAGATCTGCTCCCACATAACTGGTGAAGAAGAAGCGATACGTGTGATATCACGGAAACCACCGGCTGCGATCATTTTCATATACTGGGCATCGTTGTCCAGAAGGTTTACAAGATTGACAAGAGCGGAAGCCACGATATGAGGGAGGTGGCTGACTCCTGCCGTGATGAAATCATGTTCTTCCGCAGTGAGAACAAGAGGGATCGCACCAAGAGAGGAAACCAGTTCCGTAAAATCGGAAATCCGATCCAGAGCAACTTCTCCTCCGGGAGTAATGATATAGTAAGCATTTTCCAGGAGATGATCACTGGAATTGGAAAAACCGCTGCGCTCGGAGCCTGCCATTGGATGGCCGCCGATAAATTTTCCCTCGAGTCCAAGTTCGGTTACCTTTTCGTGGATGATACTTTTTACACTTCCCACATCGGTGAGAATGCAGTTTTCTCCAAGAGAATCCTTGATCTTTTCCATGTACTCCACATTGAATTCTACAGGGGCACAGAGAAAAAGATAATCGCAGTTGTATAATCGCTCATCTTCAATATCGCAGATCCCGTCGATCACATTTAAACTGACTGCCTCTGCCAGAGCGTCTCTGTCTTTGTCAAAGGCAAGCAGGCGATAATCCGGGTGAAATTTTCGTATGGTTCTGGCAATGGAGCCGCCGATCAGCCCAAGGCCGATAAAACCTATGGTTTTCATAGTACTTCAGAGTCCTTTCCGGTTACATTTTACTTTTATTCTTTAATAGTGTAAATCACGACTATATTGTAAAAGAAAGTACGAAAAATGTCAACAAATGTTAGAACATGTTTGAAAAAGCATTCCCACAATCTGCACGTTCCATTTTGCGGTATATTTTGCCCGAATTCGGTTGTCGTAGCCCGAAACGGGAATATTACCAATGAACAGTAAAAATAATTGGACAGTAATATAAAAAGACTTGAGAAATCAGGGATTTCGGACGTATAATAAGAAAAAATAATGTAGGGTACAGAGGAGAATTTATTATGAAATATCAGTCAGTAATGGATCTGCACACACATACTGTAGCCAGCGGACATGCATACTGTACGCTTCGCGAGATGGCGAAAGCAGCTTCCGATAAGGGGCTTGAGCTTCTGGGAATCACAGAACATGCACCGAAGATGCCCGGAACCTGCCACAAGTTCTATTTTCAGAATATAAAAGTAGTGCCCCGTGAAATGTACGGAATCCAGCTGCTTCTGGGATCAGAGGTAAATATCCTGGATGCTGCAGGAACGGTGGATCTGGCTCAGAAAACCCTGGAAAAGCTGGACGTGGTCATTGCAAGCCTTCATGTGCCATGTATCAAACCGGGCAGCAGACAGGAGAATACAGAAGCCTATCTTAATGTTATGAAAAATCCGTATGTCAATATCATCGGACATCCGGATGACGGAAGATACGATATCGACTATGAGGCGCTTGTACAGGGGGCAAAAGAATATGGTAAAGTTCTGGAGCTTAATAATCACTCCATGGACCCGGACTGTACCCGTGAGAATGCGGTAGAGAACGATACCATTATGCTGAATTACTGCAAAAAATATCAGGTACCTGTGGTTATGGACAGCGATGCCCATTTTGATCTTCTGATCGGAGAATTTGACCTTGCCAGAGCCCTTCTGACAAAACTGGATTTTCCGGAAGATCTGGTACTGAACCGTTCCGTGGATGCCGTGAAAAAATATGTAAACCGTACATTCTGACAGGGGGGACAGAATGTACAGGCTTTTCTCTTAAAAGATATAGAAGATACAGAAAAATAGAAAAAATCCTGAAAGAATACCTGATTTTGCAAAATGCTGAGAAAACATATCCGGATTCTTTCGGGATTTTTTTATGTAAAAATCAGATACTTTCGCCATGTACTACAACGAATTGACGGTATAACTAAAAACTTTCTGAAAAAAAGTTGTCAAAATTGAATAAAATACTTGAAATTTGCATGGAAATTTAGTAAAATGTGAACATATTAAGTAAGACAAACAGGGAGGTATTACATATGGACGTTTTCAGAACAGACCGAATCAGAAATGTAGTCCTATTAGGTCATGGTGGCGCAGGTAAAACAACACTGGCTGAGGCAATGGCTTATCTGGCAGGTATGACAAACAGACTCGGACGTGTTGAGGATGGCAATACTGTCAGCGATTATGACAAGGAAGAAATAAAGAGACATTTTTCCATCACAACTTCTTTGATTCCGGTACCATGGGATAAGATGAAGGTAAATGTACTGGATACTCCCGGATATTTCGATTTTGTGGGAGAAGTTGAGGAAGCCGTCAGTGCAGCAGATGCAGCGATCATCGTTGTTTCCGGTAAGGCCGGTGTTCAGGTTGGAACACAGAAGGCATGGAATCTCTGCGAGAAATATAAACTTCCGCGAATGATCTTTGTTACCGATATGGACGTGGATGATGTCAGCTATCGTGAGGTCGTGGAAGAGCTGACAGAGCTGTATGGCAAGAGGATCGCTCCTCTTCATTTCCCGATCCGTGAAGACGGTAAGTTTGTAGGTTATGTCAATGTTGTGAAACAGGCCGGAAGAAGATACATTGACAAGGCCGGTAAAGAAGAATGCCCGGTTCCGGACTATCTGACCGAATATCTTGAGAAATATCATGAAACTCTGATGGAGTCTGTTGCAGAAACAAGCGAAGAGTTTATGGACCGTTATTTTGAGGGAGATACCTTCTCCGTAGCAGAGGTTTCTGCGGCCATTGCAACTAACGTACAGGATGGAAGCATTGTTCCGGTATGCATGGGTTCACCGGTAAATCTTCGTGGTGTATCCAATCTTCTGGATGATATCTGCGGTTACTTCCCGAGTCCGAGCGGACGTTCCTGCAACGGTATCGCACAGAAGACCAACGAGATCTTTGAGGCGAATTATGACTTTGCCAAGGCAAAATCCGCTTATGTATTTAAGACCATCGCAGATCCGTTCCTTGGTAAATATTCTCTGATCAAGGTATGCTCCGGTGTGCTGAAATCCGATGATACACTTCTCAATGTAGAGAAGGGAACAGAGGAGCGTGTAAATAAACTCTATGTTCTGGAAGGTTCCAAACCGATCGAAGTTCCGGAGCTTTTTGCAGGTGATATCGGTGCCATTGCCAAACTTGGCAGCGTACAGACCGGTGACAGCCTTGCAACTAAGGCGAACCCGATCCTTTATCCGAAGGCTGTACTTTCCACACCATATACATATAAGAGATTTAAGGCAGTGAAGAAGGGCGATGAGGATAAGATCGCACAGTCCCTTGCCAAGATGATGACAGAGGACAGAACGCTTAAGGTTGTCAATGACAGTGCCAACCGTCAGAGCCTGATCTACGGTATGGGCGATCAGCATCTGGATATCGTTGTCAGCAAGCTGAAAGAACGTTATAAAGTGGATGTGGAACTTTCAAAACCAAAGGTTCCGTTCCGTGAGACACTTCGTAAGAAGTCTGATGTAGAAGGCAAACATAAAAAACAGTCCGGTGGACACGGACAGTATGGTCATGTTAAGATGCGTTTTGAGCCATCCGGTGATCTGGAGACACCTTATGTATTTGAGCAGGTAGTTGTAGGTGGCGCAGTTCCGAAGAATTACTTCCCGGCAGTTGAAAAAGGACTTCAGGAATGTGTCCTGAAAGGACCTCTGGCTGCATATCCGGTAGTTGGTGTGAAAGCAACTCTTTATGATGGATCTTATCATCCGGTAGATTCTTCTGAAATGGCATTTAAGATGGCAACGATCCTTGCCTTCAAGAAGGGCTTTATGGAAGCTTCTCCTGTACTTCTTGAGCCGATCATTTCCATGAAGGTTACTGTTCCGGATAAATATACCGGTGATGTTATGGGCGATCTGAACAAGAGACGTGGCCGTGTTCTCGGAATGAATCCGGATCATGAAGGAAATACCATCATTGAGGCAGATGTTCCGCTTCTTGAGATTTATGGATATTCCACAGTTCTTCGTTCCATGACCGGTGGAAGCGGAGATTTCTCCTATGAGTTTGCACGCTATGAGCAGGCTCCGAGTGATATCCAGGAGAAAGAGATCGCGGCACGCGCAAGCAAGGTTGACAGTGCTGACGAATAAACAGAGATATTTTTTGAGGGCAGAATAAAGAGTTGACAGGCTGCAGCATTTGCTGTAGCCTGTTTTTAGATGCATTCGTGAATAAGCAGTCAGAGAAACGAATTGCGCTCATACAGGTTATTGAAGTATGAGCAGAAAAGAAAAGAGAGAGGACAAAAAATGTTGGTATGTGATTATATCGTGGAACAGATTGACGGAGATTATGCACATTTGAAGCGTGTGGATCAGCCGGAGGAGGAACTGAAAGTGGTTGCCAGAGCATTACTTCCGGCAGAAATCTATGAGGGCTGTGAGCTTCATTATGAGCTGATGCAGTATTCAATGAAATGATAAGGCTGCAGGATATCGCGGATATGGCAGGTGTCAGTCGTACAACAGTATCCAATGTGATCAATGGAAATACAAAACGGGTTTCACAGAACACTATTGACCGGATCACGGCGATCCTGAAGGAGCAGAATTATGTTCCCCACATGGGATCTGTGATGCTATCCGGACACGGCTCAAGGATCATTGGAGTGGTTCTTGGTTTTTCCTTCATTCATGGTATGCAGTCTCTGCAGGACTCTTTTGTGGGAGAAATCACCGGAACGCTGCAGGTGGAAGCGGAGAACAGAGGCTATTATATCATGCTCATTGGCGGGGAAAAGATTGACAATGTGGTAGATATGGCCTCCCGTTGGAATGTGGAAGGTCTTATCATTATAGGATACAACGAAGAACGGTATCACCAGCTTTCCAGGAAGCTGAATAAAAAAATGGTATTGATCGACGCTTATCCCAAAGGAGAATACACTTTTCAGAATGTAGGAGTGGATGATTATTCCGGCGGATATCAGATCGGGGAATATCTGCATTCCTGTGGATACCACCGGGCACTTTTTGTTGCGGAGACAGAGCAGGACAGTGATTATGCCAGATGGCTGGGATTTAAGCAGGCAATGGAAAAAAATGGCGGCTTCTGCAGCCGTTCCCGATATGTGGTAGTTCCCCAGGACCCCCGGCGCAGGCTGAAAAAATATGAAGAACTGCTGCCACGTTTTCTGGAGGCAAAAGCACTGGCATTTTCTTCGGATTACACAGCAGTGGAAGCCATCAATTTTTTTACAGATCAGGGAATCCGGATTCCGGAGCAGATTTCCATTACCGGGTTTGATGATAATTTTTATGCACAGATCGTAAGGCCAAAGCTGACCACCATTCATCAGGATGTTCATCAGAAAGCAGTTCTGGCCTTGCGGAAGCTGCTTCTTATGGCAGAGGGAAAGGAACCTGCCGAAAAAAATGTAAAAAGCCCTGTCTGGCTTGTAAAGAGAGATTCTGTAAAAGAGTAGCAGGATCTCTTTTTTTATGTTGTGATGACTTTTCCTGGCACATCATCGAAATACGGTTGGAAATTATTTTTAGAGGCCAGTAGTGCTTTATTGTTAAAACTGCATAAAAAAAACAGAAAAGTTTGGCAGTAATTTAAGTTTCACGAGAAACTTATTGATTTTAAAGGTGGGATAGGATATGCTGATTTCAGAATCAACAGAAAAAGGAGGCAATTTACCATGAAAAAAAACTGGTGGAAAGAAAGCGTGGTATATCAGATCTACCCGAGAAGTTTTAAGGACAGCAACGGAGACGGAATTGGTGATATTCCCGGGATTATAGAAAAACTGGACTATCTGAAAGAACTGGGAGTAAATGTTCTCTGGATCTCACCCATGCTGGAATCTCCGCAGGATGACAATGGCTATGATATTTCCGATTACCGCAGGATCTATAAAGAATATGGAACCATGGAGGATTATGAAAAGCTTCTTGAGGAAGCACATAAACGTGGCATTAAGATCCTCATGGATCTGGTCGTAAACCATACTTCCGATGAACACAACTGGTTTATTGAAAGTAGGAAATCCAAAGATAATCCTTACAGGGATTACTATATCTGGAGAGAGCCGGTGAATGGAAAAGAACCGAATAACTGGGGAAGTGCGTTCGGAGGCCCTGCATGGGAATATGATCCTCAGACAGAGATGTATTATCTTCACCTGTTTTCCAGAAAGCAGCCGGATCTGAACTGGGAAAATGAAAAGGTTCGTCAGGAAGTTTACGATATGATGAATTTCTGGTGTGAAAAAGGAATCGACGGTTTCCGAATGGACGTGATCAGCATGATCTCCAAGGATCAGTCATATCCGGATGGAGAAATGAATGGAGGATTATACGGTGATTTTGGTCCTTACTGCGTCCATGGCCCGAGGATCCATGAGTTTCTTCAGGAAATGAACAGAGAGGTTTTATCCCGATACGATGTGATGACAGTTGGAGAAACCTCCGGTGTGACTATCGAAGAGGCACAGAAATATGCAGGTGAGGACAGAAATGAGCTGAACATGGTGTTTCAGTTTGAGCATGTAGAGGGCCAGGGATCAGACCATGGTAAATGGACTACCGAGAAATACGATTTCCAGGAATTTAAAAAGGTTATGATCAAATGGCAGGAAGAGCTTGCGGGAAAAGCATGGAACAGTCTGTTTCTTGGAAATCATGACCAGCCAAGAAGTGTTTCCAGATTTGGAAATGATAATCCTGCATACAGGGAAACTTCAGCCAAGATGCTGGCAACCTGTCTTCATATGATGCAGGGAACTCCTTATGTTTATCAGGGAGAAGAGCTTGGAATGACCAATGCTTATTTTACAGAGCTTAAGGATTATCGTGATATCGAGAGTATTCAGTATTTCCATGAATATACAGAAGCAGGTATTTATACACCGGAATATATGATGAAGTGCCTGATGCTGAGAGGACGTGACAATGCCAGAACACCAATGCAGTGGGAGGATTCTCATCAGGCCGGCTTTACGGAGGGAACGCCATGGATCAGGGTAAACTCCAATTATAAGGAGATCAATGCGAAGCAGCAGCTTTCGGATCCGGATTCCATTTTCCATTATTATCAGAAGCTGATCCGTTTAAGAAAAGAAAAACCGGTGATCGTTTACGGTGCATTTGAGGCACTTTACAGAGATCATGATCAGATTTTTGCATATACCAGAACCCTTGAGGGAGAGAAGCTTCTTACAGTCTGCAATTTCAGTGAGCATGTGGCAGAAATGGAAATCCCGGAAGAATTTCAGAAAAATGCAGAATGCCTGATCACCAATCTTGGAAGAAAGGATTTTGGGAAGAAAGTGATCCTGAAACCTTATGAGGCATTTGTTCTTTACAGAAATCTGTAACAGGAGAGTGAAAAATGATAAAAAAATATGTATATGGAGAGCCCTTTGAAACTGAGGCACTGACAGAAACCCTTGAAACAGCAGAAGGAAAGCCAGGATATGGAGAAATCTGCACAGAAGATGGATTTTCTTTTACTTATATCATGGATGAAGAGGATATCGTTTACGGACTGGGAGAATCCAACCGCGGTATCAACAAGAGAGGATTCATTTATACCAGTAACTGTACCGATGATCCGGAGCATACAGAGGATAAACATTCCCTGTACGGTGCACATAATCTTATCATTGTGTCCGGAAAAGAAACCTTTGGAATGTTTTTTGATTATCCGGCAGCGATCACCTTTGACATTGGCTATACCAGAATGGATACCATGAAGGTAACCTGCGAAAATGCAGACCTGAAGCTTTATGTGATCGAGGGGGAGAGTCCCTATGATATTGTAAAGCAGTTCCGCCATGTGATCGGAAGAAGCTATATCCCGCCGAAATTTGCCTTTGGATTCGGCCAGAGCAGATGGGGCTATACCACAAAAGAAGATTTCCGGAACGTTGCAGCAGGCTATCGAGAAAACCATATCCCCATTGATATGATCTACATGGATATCGATTACATGCAGTCCTATAAAGATTTTACATTAAACGAAGAGAATTTCCAGGATTTTCCGGAGTTTGTAAAGGAACTGAAAGATCAGGATATCCGTCTGATCCCCATTATTGATGCTGGCGTCAAAGTGGAGCCGGGATACGATGTTTATGAGGAAGGGGTTAAAAATCGTTATTTCTGCCAGAGAGAGGATGGCAGTGACTTTGTGGCAGCTGTATGGCCTGGAGATACCCATTTCCCGGATGTGTTGAATAAAGATGCCAGAAAATGGTTCGGTGACAAATACCGTTTCCTGATTGAGAAGGGAATCGACGGTTTCTGGAACGATATGAACGAGCCGGCAATTTTTTATTCCACAGAGGGAATGAAAGAGGTCAAAGAGCTTGCCGGGGAATTTGCAAAAGATACAGAGGGAAAGATCCATATCTGGAAGATGCAGAGTGCCCTTCGTGATGTTGCCAACAATCCGGAAGATTACCGGAGATTTTATCATAATGTAGATGGTAAAAAGATCCGCCATGACAAAGTGCACAACCTGTTTGGCTACAATATGACCAGGGCAGCGGGGGAAGCTTTTGAACGGATCGATCCGGAGAAACGTTTCCTGATGTTCTCCAGATCTTCTTACATTGGTATGCACCGCTATGGTGGAATCTGGACCGGTGACAATAAATCCTGGTGGGCGCATATTCTCCTGAACCTGAAGATGATGCCTTCTCTGAATATGTGTGGTTTCCTGTATGCAGGAGCAGATCTGGGGGGATTTGGCGCTGATACCACAAGAGAGCTGCTGCTCCGTTTCCTGGCACTTGGAGTATTCACACCGCTGATGCGTGATCATACAGCGATCGGTACCAGAGAGCAGGAATGCTACCAGTTTGAAAATGTGGAGGATTTCCGTCATGTGATCGGTGTAAGATATCGTCTTATTCCATATCTTTACAGTGAATATATGAAGGCGGCTCTGAACGATGATATGTATTTCCGGCCGTTGGGCTTTGTTTATCCGGAGGATAAGATTGCCGTACATGTGGAAGACCAGCTGCTTCTTGGAAATGAGATCATGATCGCTCCGGTTTATGAACAGAACGCAAGAGGCCGTTATGTATATCTTCCAGAGGAGATGAAGTTTGTGAAATTCCTTCCGGATGGAACCATTGCAGAGGAGATCCTTGAAAAGGGTGTTCATTATGTAGAGGTGGCACTGAATGAGATTCCGTTGTTTATCCGGAAGGGAAAATGTATTCCGGTTGCAGAAGCAGCGGAATGTGTGGCAGCTCTGGATACAAAAAATATGCAGCTTCTCGGATATGAAGGTGCGGAGTATACCTTATATGAGGACGATGGGGTCCATAAGGATTACGACAGAGAAGAAAATTACCGTGTTCTGAAAAAATAAAGTCAGCAAAATGAAATATAAATTTCTGTGTTACATCATTTACGTTAAACAGTATAAAGAATACAGGATGTGAACAGTTGATAAACAGAAAAGCCGTAAGTATATGTAAAAGTTTCTTAAACATATATCTTACGGCTTTTGCTACTGCTACTTTACATAAAATATTTTATGTAAAGTAATTTGCATTCTGTTTAAATAACACTTCAGAAAGATTTGTTTATGCTTCTTCCTCAATCTTGATAACATTTTTCAGTGCAGAGCAACATGCCATGTCACCGATAACATTGACACAGGTGGCGCCCATATCACAGAGGGTATTGATGCTGATATAAACACCAAGAACTCCGGCAGGAAGTCCGGCCATAGTTGCCAGTGCTGCGAAAGATGCGATAGCACCACCGGGAACACCTGGAGTACCAACGGAAAGCAGTACGTTTGCAAGAAGGATAATGATCATAAGAGGAATACTTACATGGATTCCGCAGGCGTTTGCAAAGAACATGATCATAAAGGACATCAGGATAGATACAGCATCCATATTAACGGTAGCACCAAGAGGAATGGCGATGCTGGTGATCTGGTTGGATACGCCCATTTCTTCTTCCATACACTGCTTGCTTAATGGAATGGTTGCGGAGCTTGAGCAGGTTCCGAAGGCGTTCAGTGCTGCTGGCAGGATCGCTTTCAGGAATTTCAGCGGGCTTTGTTTGCCGATCAGCTTTACAGAGAGACCGTACACTACAATAGCGAAGCCAAAGAATGCCACATACAGAATGACAAGCTGTGTTGCAAGGGAAATGATCGTTTCAGTTCCGTTGGCTTCCACAACTGGTACGATGGTACAGAAAACACCGATGGGTGTAAAGTACATGATGGTTGTGATGATTTTCAGACATACTTCATTAACGGAATCGATCAGATTCAGGAATGGAGTTCCTTTTTCACCGACTGCGATCAGTGTGAAACCGATGATCAGGGCAAATACCAGAACCTGAAGCATGTTTCCGTTGGCAAATGCAGCGATGGGGTTGGACGGGATCAGGTTTTTCAGTGTGTCCAGGATGCTGCTCATCTTAGTAGCCTGGATATCTGAGGTTGCCATCTCGAATTTTACGCCTTCACCGAGGTGAATAAGGCGAGGGATGATCAGTCCACACAGGCTGGCAAGTGCCGTTGTGCAGAGGAAATAGATCATGGATGCAGCTGTGATCTTACCGGTAGTACGTGCATTTCCGATGGAACAGATTCCAATGACAATGGAGCAGAAGACCATCGGAAAGATCATCATGTTCAGGGCGTTCATGTAGATACTTCCGATCAGGCTGGTTACAGTGAGGACGGGTTCAAACCGTCCGGCCAGGAAAAGTCCTGTGAGGATACCCAGAATCAGTCCTGTGAAGATCGCACCGGTAATATGCTTCCGGTACCAGGAATAAAAAGATTTCATTTACGTGTTCCCTCCTAAAATATGTGTGGTATGTATAATATAGGAAAATACATGAAAAAAATTATATCATGTGGAAAAAGAAGCGTCAACAAAACAGGGCCAAATCTGCCGGATTATGCGTATTTTGATGGAAAAGAGCTGTTTTTGGATTTCTGTTTGACAAATACATCATAAGTAGTTAAAATTAAAAGCAGTGTGTGAAAGCATTAAAGTATTAATACTGAGTAATTTGTCAGGAGGAATAAAAAAATGGCTGCACCTTATAACCATAGAGCCATCGAAGCGAAATGGCGCACAAACTGGGAAAAGAAGCCGGTAAATGTCAATGACGGCAAGAAACCGAAATATTACTGCCTGGATATGTTCCCGTATCCGTCCGGAAACGGTCTTCACGTAGGACACTGGAGAGGTTATGTTATCTCTGATGTATGGAGCCGTTATAAAATGCTTCAGGGTTATTACCTGATCCATCCGATGGGATGGGACGCTTTTGGACTTCCGGCTGAGAACTATGCCATCAAGATGGGCGTTCATCCGGCAGTATCCACAGCAGCAAACATCAAGAACATCAAACGTCAGATCAACGATATCGCAGCAATCTATGACTGGGATATGGAAGTAAATACAACAGACCCTGATTTCTATAAATGGACACAGTGGATCTTTGTAAAAATGTTCAAAGAAGGCCTTGCATATGAGAAGGAGTTCCCAATCAACTGGTGTCCTTCCTGTAAAACAGGTCTTGCAAACGAAGAGGTTGTAAACGGATGCTGTGAGCGTTGCGGTACACCGGTTACCAAGAAGAACCTTCGTCAGTGGATGCTCCGCATCACAAAATATGCAGACAGACTTTTAAATGACCTGGACAAACTGGACTGGCCGGAAAAAGTTAAGAAGATGCAGACAGACTGGATCGGTAAATCCTACGGTGCAGAGGTAGATTTCCCGGTTGAAGGAAGAGATGAGAAGATCACCGTCTATACAACAAGACCGGATACTCTTCACGGAGCAACATTCATGGTACTTGCACCGGAGCATGCTCTTGCGAAATCTCTTGCAACAGACGAGACAAGAGAGGCTGTAGAGAAATATATCTTTGATGCTTCCATGAAATCCAATGTAGACCGTCTTCAGGATAAAGAGAAGACCGGTGTGTTCACAGGTACTTATGCGATCAATCCGCTGAACGGCGAGAAGCTTCCAATCTGGCTTTCTGACTATGTACTTGCTGATTATGGTACAGGTGCTATCATGTGTGTACCTGCTCATGATGACCGTGACTTTGAGTTCGCAAAGAAATTCGATATTCCGATCATCCAGGTTATCGCAAAAGACGGTAAAGAAATCCAGGATATGACAGAAGCTTACACAGAGGCTGCCGGAACCATGATCAACTCCGGTGAGTGGAACGGAATGGAATCTTCCGTACTGAAGAAGGAAGCACCGCATATCATCGAGAAGCTGGGTATCGGACGTAAGACTGTCAATTACAAACTGAGAGACTGGGTATTCTCCCGTCAGCGTTATTGGGGTGAGCCGATCCCGATCGTACACTGCCCGAAATGCGGTGCGGTACCGGTACCGGAGGATCAGCTTCCGTTAAGACTTCCGGAGGTAGAGAGCTATCAGCCTACAGGAACCGGAGAGTCACCTCTTGCAGCTATTGACGAGTGGGTGAATACCACATGCCCATGCTGTGGTGCTCCTGCAAAACGTGAGACAAACACCATGCCTCAGTGGGCAGGATCTTCCTGGTATTTCCTCCGTTATGTAGATAATAAGAATAATAAAGAACTGGTTTCCAAAGAGAAAGCGGACAAATATCTGCCGGTAGATATGTATATCGGTGGTGTAGAGCATGCGGTTCTTCACCTTCTGTACTCCAGATTCTACACCAAGTTCCTGTATGATATCGGAGCGATTGATTTCGATGAGCCGTTTGTCAAGCTGTTCAACCAGGGTATGATTACAGGTAAAAACGGAATCAAGATGAGTAAATCCAAAGGAAATGTTATTTCACCGGATGATCTTGTAAATGATTACGGATGTGATTCCTTACGTATGTATGAGCTGTTCGTAGGACCGCCGGAACTGGATGCAGAATGGGATGACAGAGGAATCGATGGTGTATCCAGATTCCTGAAACGTTTCTGGAATCTGGCTCTTGACAGCATTGAGAAAGATATCCCGGCTACCAAAGAGATGGAGAAGACCCGTCATAAGATGGTATACGATATCACCAGCAGACTTGAGGCCTTCAGCCTGAATACCGTAGTGTCCGGATTTATGGAATACACAAACAAGCTGATCGCTATCGCAAAGCAGAACGACGGTGCTGTTGACAAAGAGACCATCGAGACAGCTACCATTCTTCTTGCTCCGTTTGTTCCTCATATTGCAGAGGAGATCTGGGAGAAGCTTGGACATGAGGATTCCATTTTCCATGCTCAGTGGCCGGCTCACGATGAGGAGCTTATGAAGGATGATGAGATCGAGGTTCCGGTTCAGATCAACGGCAAGACCAAGGCTGTTATCAGTATTCCGGCAGAGATCTCCAAAGAAGATGCGATCGCCGAAGGAAAGAAGGCAGTTGCAGATAAGATTTCCGGAAATATCATCAAAGAGATTTATGTACCGAAGAAGATCATCAATATCGTAGTAAAGTAATAAGATAAATTAAAAACACCCGAAGCAGGGCGGAAGATATTTCTGCCATTGCCAGGGTGTTTTTTATATAGACAAATATCGTGAAATCAGTAAGCATGCACAAAAATAACAAATGTTATTTAGAAGAAATGCCAAAAATATTTAGGCATTTTAATAGATTTGCCTAGTTTTTGGTCATACCAATTATATTGTCTATTGTTATTCAAATGGAAAAAACGTACAGTAACACCATGAGTCAGGCAAAGACAGTAAGAAAGCTTTGTTACTCGAAATGCAGTGTGACGGAATGAGGATGTCCGTTTAGCTAGATTGCATATTTACATTGAGAGAAATAAGGAGAGATAGTATGAGCGCAATGAACACACTTAAGAAATTCGGACTGGAACAGGCATTCAACTATGTTTATAAAGATCCGGATAAGAATTTTATCAAGATCATGGACTGGGCAGATAAATTTTCCGGTGGTGGATTTCCTACACAGAGAGCAATGATCCGCGAAGCCATTTCTGATCCGGAACATCCGTATTATCCGTTTATTCATAGATTGGTAACTGATATTGATCCGCATGTTATGAAAACTCTGGTTGCAAACTTTTTTATCAATGCAAATCTTGCAGGCTGGAAGAAACAGGATGAATGCCGTGAGAAATATGGCTGTAATATCCCGTGGGCGATCCTTCTTGACCCAACAAGTGCCTGTAATCTGCACTGTACAGGATGCTGGGCAGCAGAGTATGGAAACAAGCTGAACCTCACCTACGATGAGATCGATGACATCATCCGCCAGGGTAAGGAGCTTGGCGTTTATATGTATATTTACACAGGCGGAGAGCCACTTGTAAGAAAAAAGGATCTGATCCGTCTTTGCGAGAAACATAATGACTGTATCTTCCTTTCCTTCACAAATGCAACATTGATCGATGAGGATTTTGCAAATGATATGCTTCGGGTAGGAAACTTTGTTCCTGCGATCTCACTGGAAGGATTTGAGACTGCAACAGATGGCAGAAGAGGAAATGGTGTATACCAGAAGGTTATCAAGGCCATCAATCTTCTCAGAGAGAAGAAGCTTGTATTTGGTATCTCTGCATGTTATACGAGTGCAAATTTCGAGTCTATCACATCAGAGGCATTTTACGACAGCCTGATCGATCTTGGAGCGTACTTTATCTGGTATTTCCATTACATGCCGGTTGGAAATGATGCTGCACCGGAGCTTCTCCCAACACCGGAACAGAGAAGAGAAACCTATGAGCGTATCCGCAAATACCGTGCAACAAAGCCGTTGTTTGCCATGGATTTCCAGAATGATGCAGAGTTTGTGGGAGGATGTATTGCAGGCGGCCGTCGTTATCTGCATATCAATGCAAATGGTGATATCGATCCATGTGTATTTATCCATTATTCTGATTCCAATATCCGCGAGAAAACACTTCTGGAAGCACTGCAGTCTCCGATGATGATGGCATATCATGACGGACAGCCGTTTAATGACAATATGTACCGCCCATGCCCGATGCTTGAAAATCCACAGAAGCTGAGAGAAATGGTAGAAAAATCCGGAGCACATTCCACAGATCTTCAGTCACCGGAGAGTGCAGAGCATCTCTGTGCAAAATGTGACCGGTATGCTGAAAACTGGAAACCGGTAGCAGAGGAAATGTGGAAGGAAGATCAGGAGAGAAAGGCAGCGAAGAAAGTCTGCTGATCCTGAAACTTAAAAAAACAGAATTTATGAAAGAGCACGGTGCTGGAAACAGGTGCCGGTGCTCTTTTTTTGAAAACGGAGTGATCAGACCATGAAAAAAATGATTGATAACATCAGAAAATATCTGCCCGTGGTGTTTCTTTTTGTGCTGCTTTTTTTCTGCATCCGTTACAGAAAGGATCTGTCTGTGGAAAAGATCCTGCGCTATACACCGAAGGAACCTGTTAAGGCAGCATTACTTATGCTTGTGTTTTACGCCGTGAAAAGTGTCTCCTTTGTATTCCCCATTGCAGTTCTGCAGCTGGCTGTAGGACATCTGTTTTCTACAGGAACTGCACTTCTGGTGAACTTTCTGGGAAGAGCAGTTACACTGGCAATTCCTTACTGGATGGGACGTTTTTCCGGCTCTTCCATGGTGGAGAATCTTACTTCCAAATATCCGAAGCTGAAAACAGTGGTGGATTACCAGAACGGAAATCCTTTGTATATTTCTTTTTTTATGAGAACGCTGAATTTTTTGCCCGGGGATGCAGTGAGTCTGTTTCTGGGTGCGGTGAAGATCCCATTTGGAATATATATGCTGGGCGGGATGCTGGGAACACTTCCGGGAGTTATCCTTGCCACGATATTTGGAGCAAATATCAAGAATCCCGGATCACCGGCATTCTGGCTCTCCGCGGTACTTCTTGTGATGATCAGTGTATTCTCGATCCTGATACATAGATATATTTCCGGAAAGAAAATATAAGGGCTTTCTCCTTACTGCTTTTACTGTGAAGAAAAATGTAGTATAATGCAGACAGTAAAGAAAAGAGGGGAAGGAACATGGGGATAGATCATAACAAAAGATTAAAGGAACATTTATATTATTACAGTGCAAGAATCAGCCGGGATATATCAAATCTGATCAAGTGGCTGGTTCTTGCTGTCGTTACAGGATGTATCGTAGGAGCTGCCAGCACACTGTTTTCTTTTACGTTGAAGGCAGTAACCGGTTACCGAAAGGCTCATGAATGGATTTTTCTTTTGCTGCCATTGTCCGGACTTGTCATTGTATTTCTGTATGAGAAGCTTGGAAAAGAGGATGGAGGGACCAATCAGGTTCTTTCTACCGTGCGTTCCAGAGATGATGTGCCGATCCTTTCTGCACCACTGATCTTTATCACAACGGCACTGACTCATCTTACCGGTGGTTCTGCAGGACGTGAGGGGGCAGCGATCCAGCTTGGAGGAAGTATTGCCAACCAGCTTGGAAGATGGATCCATCTGGACGAGGAGGACCGTCATGTAATTGTCATGTGCGGCATGAGCGCGGCGTTTTCAGCACTGTTTGGAACACCGATGGCAGCGGCAGTTTTTGCGCTGGAAGTGGTCAGTGTGGGCGTGATGTATTATGCAGCACTGATGCCGTGTATGATCGCGTCATTGATCGCTTCCGGATTTGCAGCCGGAATGGGAGTCACGCCGGAAAGTTTTCATGTGACGGATATTCCGGCACTGACTGTGGAAACTGGCCTGAAAATGGGAGCGATCGCTCTGGGCTGTGCAGTTGTTAGCATTATGTTCTGTATTGCGCTGAATGGTGCAGCAGGACTTTATGGCAGATGGTTTAAGAATAAATATGTCAGGGTTGCAGTGGGCGCCTGCCTGGTCATTGTTGTCACCTTTATTCTGAGAACAGATGAATATATGGGCGCTGGTGCGGAGCTTATTGAAAAAGCGGTGGAAAACGGACAGGCGGATACTTTCGCCTTTTTCTGGAAAATGGTGCTTACAGCACTGACTATGCGCGCAGGATTCCGCGGGGGAGAGATCGTACCTTCTTTCTGCATTGGAGCTACCTTTGGCTGTGTGATGGGTAATCTTATGGGAATTTCTCCGTCGATCTGTGCAGCCTGCGGAATGGCAGCAGTTTTCTGCGGTGTGACCAACTGTCCGATCACTTCGATCCTGATCGCTTTTGAAATGTTTGGATTTAAGGGAGTATCCTTCTATCTGATCGCAGTATCTATCAGCTATGCAGCATCGGGATATTATGGCCTTTACAAGGATCAGACCATTGTGTACTCCAAATATAAAGCAAAATATGTGAACCGACATACCAGATTCTGATATAGAACGAAATGTAAAGGGGTGTTTATACTGGCATAATATCTTATGGAATACTGTATGGACATGGCTGGAAAATATCTGGACATCTGCGGAAATCTGATGTAATATATTAAACGTTAGTATTTACAGAAAGGCAGATTTTGAGGTATGGAAGAGAAGATTCTTGATTTTATCATGGAGTATGCACAGGAGAATGAGGGAGTTCCGTTTCAGGTGATCGAGGAGAATTTTAATATCGTTATGGATGATAAGCTGAAAGATATCATCAGCGATGCGATCTGGGACAGGGATAATGTTTCCGATGTGATCATAGAAAGCGACCGCTATGTGATCACCTGTTTTGAAGATTGATACAGGGCTATCTGTGACCGTTATGGTAATGAGATTAAGAAGTCTGGATATGAGGAGAATGCGTATGCGGCATTCTCTTTTTTCATTAGTCTGCCAAAATAATCTAAAGGAATTGAAGTTCCCCAAAAAGAATGATATCCTAAAGAAAAACAGATGGGGTGGTTGAAATGAACAGTAAATATGAGATCAACACTAAAGAAAACCGGGAATTCCTGAAAGCATCCTGTGAGGATCTTCTGAACTTCGGACATCGGTTTCCTTCTCCAAATGGAGGTTCCTATTATCTGGGGGATGACGGAACACCATGGAAGGACAGAAACCGGGAAACCTGGATCACCTGCCGCATGGCACATGTATACAGCCTGGGACTGATGCTTGGCCATGAAGGAAGCGGAGAGCTTGTGGATGCGGCGTTGAAAGGTCTTAGGGGAGAGCTTCACGATGACAAAAATGGTGGCTGGTATGCAGGTGTGACACAGGAGGGTGGCATTGTTCCCAATAAACAGTGTTATGCACATGCTTTTGTAATCCTGGCTGCATCTTCCGCACTGACAGCCGGAAGGCCTGGGGCGAAGGAGCTCCTTGAAGAGGCGCTGGATGTTTATGATCAGCATTTCTGGAATGAAGAGGAAGGACTGGCCTGCGATACCTGGAATACAGAATTTACCGTGCTGGACGATTACCGGGGATTAAATGCAAACATGCATACTGTGGAAGCTTTTTTGGCAGCAGGAGATGTCACCGGGGACAAAAAATATCACATCCGCGCAGGCAGGATCATTGACCATGTGATCCGTTGGGCAGAGGATAACTCCTGGAGGATTCCGGAACATTTCACAAAGGAATGGGTGGCAGATCTTGACTGCAACCGCGACCGCCCGGATGACCCGTTCAAGCCATATGGTGCAACACCGGGCCATGGAATTGAGTGGGCAAGGCTGATCACTCAATGGGCACTTGCAAACTGCGGGGAAGAGAAAGAAAAACTGGAAAATTATCTCCAGGCAGCAGAGAACCTTTATACAACAGCCATAAAAGACGGCTGGGATGCAGATGGTGCACCGGGGATTGTATACACAACAGACTGGCAGGGAAAACCTGTGGTACATGACCGTATGCACTGGACACTTGCAGAGGCAATCAATACTTCTGTGGTTCTTTATCATGTGACCGGCAGGGAAAAATATGCGAAAGACTATGCAGAATTCATGAAGTATCTGGATGAAGTGGTCATGGATCACGAGAATGGCTCCTGGTTCCATCAGCTGGACGAGCATAATCATTTGAAAGGAACCGTATGGCCGGGAAAATCCGACCTGTATCATGCGCTGCAGTCCACATTGATCCCGTATCATAAGGCAGATACATCCATTGCGCCTGCCGTAAAGAAAAAACTGGAAATCTGAACAAAAATCATAAAGTGATTTCCACTTATGGGCATGTAACGAAGTGGAATGCGAATGTTTGTTGCAAAAATAAAAACCTTCCTGTGTTTACAGAAAGATTTCTCAGGACAGATACTTACATAGATGCAGGTATCCTGGCCAGAAGAAATACTAAAACACAGGAAGGTTTTTTATTGATTAATTATTATTCTGTAACCTCTTTCAGATCCGAGATATCCGGAGAAGCCATCAGAGAATAGTTGGTATAATATACAACGAAACCAGGTTTTGCACCTGCAGGCTTCTTTACATGTTTTTTCTGGATGTAGTCGATTTCTACTTTAGGAGCAGAATGACCTTTGGAATACCAGGCTGCCAGGCGCCCTGCTTCTTCAAAGGTACGGTCCGGAAGTTCACCGTCTTTGGTGCGGACGATCACGTGGGAACCTGCCATCTTCTTTGCATGGAACCACCAGTCATTTCCGGTTGCGAACTTGAAGGTCAGCTCATCATTCTGGAAATTGTTTTTTCCAACATAGATATCAAAACCGTCACTGGATATATAGTGGAGCGGTTTTGATTTCGGCTGGGCTTTCTGGCCTTTTTTGTTTGTGTAGTGACGTTTGATATAGCCGTACTCAGTGAGCTCTTCCTTGATCTGGGAAAGGTCACTTTCAGATCTGGCGATATCCAGAGCATTGGAGATAGATTCCAGATGAGAGATCTCACTTTCCGTATCTGCGATCTGTTCGGTGACGGCTTCCTCTGTACGCTTCAGCTTTCCGTATTTATCAAAATATTTCTTGGAATTCTGTGCCGGTGTCAGTGTCGGGTCAAGAGGGATGGTGATCTCCTCGTTGGTATAATAATTCAGTGCCTTAAAGGATCTGCAGCCTTCCTCAAGCCCGTATCCGTAGGTGTTGATCAGTTCACCGTAGATCTTGAACTTATCTTTTTTTGAAGTATCATTCAGCTGCTTTTTCTGGATGTTATATTTTTTTCGGTTACGTTCCAGAGCAGTCTGTACTACACGGCGAAGATCGGAGGATTTCTGGTGGATGCGTGTCAGCAGACTTTTGGTAGCATAATAAGTCTCCAGCATAACAGAAACACTGTCAAAGGTTTCGCTGCGGTATTCACTGCCAAACTGCTGATAAGGAAAGACACCGTATTCCACAGGTTCTTCTCCGCGGTAGACAATATTCGGAGTGAACTCTCGGTTCTGGATCTGTTCCATCAGGCGGAGGAAGGTGTGGTAAAGATGGGTGCAGGCCGTCTCATCCAGAGACTGTGCCGCATCACTTCCGTCAATAGATGCACGGTAGCAGATCTCCTCAGCCATTACCGGGCTCATACCGGTGAGGGAAGTATAAAGCGCTTTGGAAATGTTTACCGGTTTTTTGCAGATATGTCCGGTAAATTCTTCCTCGGAAACTGTCAGCGGATTTTCTTTATCCCGGGTATTTGGAATGAAATATTCTCTTCCTGGAAGGACTTCACGGACAGAACTCATATGGGAAGAGACATGTTTGATACTGTCCAGGATCATGCCTTTTTCATCGCAGAAGATGATGTTGCTGTGTTTGCCCATCAGCTCCATGATCAGGCGCTTCCGGCAGGGGTCGCCAAGTTCATTGAGGTGCTCCAGCTCAAATTCCACCACACGCTCCATTCCCGGCTGTTTTACATCCAGGATTCGGGCGCTTCCGATATGCTTTCGAAGAAGCATACAGAAGTTGGGTGCAGTTAAAGGGCTGATACGGTTTTTATCTGTAAAATAGATCAGAGGAAGAGATGCGCTTGCACTTAAGAGAAGACGTTTCTGTCCGTTAGCGCCTTTTCCTGTGATCAGAAGTTCATCGTTTTCCGGCTGGGCGATCTTGTTGATACGTCCACCTTTTAAATTATCATCGATCTCTGCCACAAGGGCGGAGACTGTAATTCCGTCAAATGCCATGATTTTTACCTCCATTTCAACATCAGTTATTATAACAGTAAAAAAAGAGTTTGACTAGGGTTTTGGAATGAACTATAATAAATCCGTATGCAATCATTGGCTGCATTTATCTGCAGCTGATAAACTTAAGAGGCAGTATTGGAGGATAACATGATAAAAAGTATGACCGGCTTTGGCAGGGCAGAAGCAGTTTCCAGAGAGCGTAAGGTTTCTGTTGAACTGAAATCCGTCAATCACAGATATCTGGATCTGAACATCAAAATGCCGAAAAGACTCAGCTATTTTGAGGGAGAGATCCGAAATGTGATGAAGACTTATATCCGCCGTGGCAAAGTCGATGTGTTCATCACCTATGAAGACTATACGATGGGCGGAATGGCTCTGAAATATAACGCAGAGCTGGCAAAGGAATATCTGGGCTATCTGAACCAGATGAGTGAGGAACTGGGGATCGAGAATGATATCCGTGTTTCCACACTTTCCAGATATCCGGATGTGTTTACGATGGAAGAGCAGGCTCCGGATGAGGAAGAGCTCTGGAATTTTCTGGAGGGTCCGCTTCATGAGGCCTGCCGGAAATTTGTGGAGACCCGCCAGCGTGAGGGTGCTAATCTGAAACAGGATCTTCTTGGGAAGCTGGACGGACTGGAAGCAAAGGTCGATGTAGTGGAAAAACGTTCTCCGGAAGTAGTGAAGGCTTATCGGGAGAAACTGGAAGCCAAGATGCACGAACTTCTTGAGGATAACCAGATCGATGATTCCAGGATCGCCGCAGAGGTGATACTTTTTTCAGATAAGATCTGCAATGACGAGGAGACGGTACGTCTTCGAAGCCACATCCACGGAATGAGAAAGATCCTGGATGAGGACGAGGGCGTGGGACGTAAGATGGATTTCATGGCACAGGAGATGAACCGTGAGGCGAACACCATCCTGTCTAAATCCAATGATCTTACCGTATCCAACGCGGCTATCGATCTGAAGACAGAGATCGAGAAGATCCGTGAGCAGATCCAGAATATCGAGTAACCGGACAGGAAACAGGCTGTACACAGACAGAAAGGGAGAGCGTAAATGGCGAAACTTATTAATGTAGGCTTTGGAAATGTTGTCAATTCACGCAAGATCGTGGCTGTGGTAAGTCCGGATGCCGCTCCTGTGAAGCGCATGATACAGAGTGTCAAGGGAACCCGAACTCTGATCGATGCCACACAGGGAAGAAAAACAAAAGCAGTGATCGTTACTTCCGATGATTATCTTGTGCTTTCCGCTTTGCAGCCGGAAACCATTGCCAGGAGATTTTCGGAAGCCTACGGAGAGGAAGAGAGGGAGGAAGGAAATGAGTAAGGGAATTTTAGTTGTTGTTTCTGGTTTTTCCGGTTCCGGAAAGGGCACCGTCATGAAACGGCTGATGGAGAAATATGACAATTATGCATTATCCGTTTCTGTTACCACCAGAAATCCAAGACCAGGCGAAAAAGACGGAGAAGCTTATTTCTTCCGCACAAAAGAAGAATTTGAACAGCTGATCCGGGAAGACGGACTGATCGAATACGCACAGTATGTGGAGAATTATTACGGTACTCCTCGTAAATATGTGGAGGAACAGCTTGCAGCAGGAAAAGATGTGATCCTTGAGATCGAGATCCAGGGAGCCATGAAGATCCGTGAGAAATTTCCGGATACTCTGCTTGTATTTGTCTGCCCGCCATCTATGGGAGAGCTTAAGAACCGTCTGGTAGGCCGCGGAACAGAAACTCTGGATGTGATCAACGGACGTCTCAGAAGAGCCGTTGAAGAATCCAAGGGAATGGATAAATACGACTATCTCCTGATCAACGATGATCTGGAGGAATGTGTTGATACACTTCATGAAACCATCCGATGTGAGCGTATGCGCGCATCCAGAAACCATGATTTTGTATCCAGAATTCAGAAAGAAGCGGAAGCTTTTTTATAAATACCAATTAACAAGTTAAATACGGCCCTGCCGTTACAGAAGGGAGAAAAGATATGATACATCCATCTTATTCAGAATTAATTGAGGCTATCAACACAAACAACGAGGACGACGATGAGGCTCTCGTGCTGAACAGCCGTTATTCTCTTGTACTTGCAGCAAGCAAACGTGCACGTCAGCTGATCGCAGGAGCAGAGCCGCTTGTACCGGGTGCAGCAGGCAAGAAACCGCTTTCCGTTGCCATTGACGAGCTTTACAAAGGCAAAGTAAAGATCCTTCCGGGTCAGGAAGAAGAGGAAGAGATCGAAGCTCTGGAAGCAGAGAAAGAGGCCCTTGAGGCAGCAGAAGGTGAGACCGCAGAGAGCACTGAGACTGCAGATGCAGCTCAGACAGAAGCGGAGTAACTGTATGAAGATATTATTCATCTCTCTTGGCTGTGACAAAAACCTGGCAGACTCCGAGGAGATGCTGGGACTTCTCACAGCCAGAGGACATGAGATCGTAGACGATGAGACACAGGCAGATGCCATTGTGATCAATACCTGCTGTTTTATCAAGGACGCCAAGGAAGAGAGTGTGGAAACCATTCTTGAGATGGCAGAATACAAGAAAACAGGAAGCTGCCATGCCCTGGTTGTTACCGGCTGTATGGCACAGCGATATCAGAAGGAGATCATCCAGGAGGTTCCGGAAGTAGATGCTGTTCTTGGAACCACGTCCTATGGAGATATCGTAAAGGCGCTGGAAGAAGCAGTAGCCGGAAATCATTTCGAAGAGTTCCGTGATATTGACTATCTTCCGGACACAGGAAGCAAACGTGTCCTTACTACTGGCGGACATTTCGGTTATCTGAAGATCGCAGAAGGCTGTGATAAGCACTGCACCTACTGTATCATCCCGAAACTCCGCGGCAGGTTCCGAAGCGTTCCTATGGAGCGCCTCATTGCCCAGGCAGAGGATATGGCTGAACAGGGAGTGAAAGAGCTGATCCTGGTAGCACAGGAGACCACCGTTTACGGAAAGGATCTTTACGGCAAAAAATCTCTTCACATTCTTTTAAAGAAGCTCTGTGAGATCAGAGGTATCCGTTGGATCCGCATCCTTTACTGCTATCCGGAGGAGATTTACGATGAACTGATCGAAACCATTCGTGATGAGAAAAAGATCTGTCATTATCTGGATATTCCGATCCAGCACGCATCGGACCGCATTCTTAAGAGAATGGGCCGCCGCACTTCCAAACAGGAACTGATCGATATTATCGGAAAGCTCCGTAAGGAGATTCCGGATATCGTACTGCGTACAACTCTGATCACCGGATTTCCGGGGGAGACGGAGGAAGATCATGAAGAACTGAAGGAGTTCGTAGATGAGATGGAATTTGACCGTCTCGGTGTCTTCACTTACTCTCCGGAGGAGAATACCCCGGCAGCAGAGATGGCAGACCAGGTTCCGGAAGAAGTGAAGGAAGAACGCAGAGACGAGCTGATGGAGCTTCAGCAGGAAATCTCTTACGACAGAGGCCAGGACCGTATCGGACAGGAACTTCTTGTTATGATCGAAGGAAAAGTTGCAGATGAAAGTGCCTATATCGGACGTACCTATGGGGATGCACCGAAGGTTGACGGATACATTTTCGTTCAGACAGGCGAACTGCTTATGACAGGTGATTTTGCAAAGGTACGTGTGACAGGTGCGCTTGAGTATGATTTGATAGGAGTGCTGAGCGATGAATACACCGAATAAACTTACAGTTGCAAGAATGATACTTGTACCATTTCTTGTAGTTTTCTTACTGACAGGATGGGGAGGAGAAGCAAACCGCTGGATCTGTCTTGCGATTTTTGTCGCAGCAAGTGTGACAGACTGGTTTGACGGTCATCTTGCCAGAAAATATAATCTGATAACCAATTTTGGAAAATTTATGGATCCGCTGGCTGACAAGCTTCTGGTATGCTCTGCCATGATCTGTATGATCGAGGTTGACAAGCTTCCGGCATGGGTTGTGATCATTATCATTGGACGCGAATTTATCATCAGCGGTTTCCGTCTGATCGCAGCTGAGAACGGAATTGTCATTGCCGCAAACTACTGGGGAAAATTCAAAACCGTTTCCCAGATGATCATGATCATACTTCTGATGCTGGATTTCGGAGGTGTTTTTGCAGTGCTGACACAGATATTTATCTGGCTGTCCGTTGCACTGACCATTATCTCCCTGCTGACTTATATCATGCAGAACAGAAAGGTCCTTTCCATGCAGGAGTAGGAATCAGAGTATACGAAAGGAGTTTCTTTTCATGATCACAGAACTGATATCCGTAGGAACCGAGATCCTTCTAGGAAATATCGTAAATACCAACAGCGCCTATCTTTCTGAAAAATGCGCCCTGCTTGGGTTAAGTGTTTACTATCAGGATGTAGTAGGTGATAATGAAGGCCGTATGCGTGACGTGATCCGTACTGCACTGGATCGTTCCGATGTTGTGATCCTCACCGGAGGTCTTGGACCAACAGAGGATGATATCACCAAGGAAGTAACTGCGGATCTGATGGGAATGCCTCTTAAGGAAGATTCCCACTCAAGGAAACTGATCGATAAATATCTGAAGGAATATGAGAAAAACAATCCTCAGAGACGTATCACGAAGAACAACTATAAACAGGCCATGGTTCCTGAGGGAGCCATTGTTCTTGACAATCATAACGGAACTGCTCCGGGACTGATCCTTGAGAAAAAAGGAAAAACCGCGATCCTTCTTCCTGGACCTCCCAATGAGCTGAAGCCCATGTTCGAGGAGTACGTTGTCCCGTATCTGCAGAAAAACCAGCCGGAGATCATTGTATCCCAGATGGTTAAGATCAGCGGGATCGGTGAGAGCCAGGTAGCAGAGGAGATCCAGGATCTGATCGAAAGTCAGACCAATCCTACCATTGCACCTTATGCAAAAACCGGTGAAGTGCATCTTCGTGTGACAGCAAGCGCAGAGAATGAAAAGGCCTGCAGAAAGCTGATCAAACCGGTTGTCAAAGAGCTAAAGAAGCGTTTTGGAGAGAATGTTTTTGCCACAGATGAGAGCAAGACACTGGAGGAAGCAGTGATCGATCTTCTGAAAGAAAAAGATCTGAAGCTATCCCTGGCGGAATCTCTTACCGGCGGTATGATCGCCCAGCGCATTGTCAATGTATCCGGTGCGTCTGAGGTGTTTGGCTATGGCTTTGTGACTTACAGTAACAAGGCCAAGCATAAATGTCTGGGAGTGAAGAAGCGTACTCTGAAGGAGCAGGGGGCAGTTTCCGCCAAATGTGCCAGAGAAATGGCAAAGGGCGCCTGCAAAGCATCCGGAGCAGACATCAGTATTTCCGTGACGGGTCTGGCAGGACCGGGAGGCGGAACAAAGGAAACTCCGGTTGGTACTGTATTTATGGGCTGCTGCTATAAGGGCAAGGCTATTGCCAAAGAGTTCCACTTTACAGGAAACCGCATGCGAATCCGCGAGCAGACTACAGCGCATGCACTGGCGATGTTACGTGACTGTATCATTATGGGCAAATAGCGAATGCCTTTATCGGCCTGGTGTTACAGATCAACATAATATTTTTTATAAACAGGACTGATTTTTGAACAGATGAAACTTTTGATTTCAAGTATCTGTATCAAAAATCAGTCCTGTTTTATTTTTGTTTCCTGACAATAAGTCCGGTATGGACGACGAAAGAATATAAATGTTTATAATGATACTATCATAAGTGCTAGTGTTTTTATCAGGGATTTCCTCTAAAATATGATTAAAGCAATATATGACGTAAATATACGTTTTACCGGAAAGGGGGAAATCAGAATGAAAAAGAAAAAAAATCTGTTGTGTTTTGTGCTGCTGATCAGCCTTATTTTTACGATGGTATTTGGAAGTGTGACGGTCAGCGCCGCACCAAAACTGAACAGAACAAAAGTAACTCTTTTAAAAGGTGAGAAGACAATACTCAAGGTTACCGGAACCAGGCGGAAGGTTGCCTGGAGATCTTCCAAAAAGAGCGTTGCGACCGTAAACAGCAAAGGTCAGGTGGTTGCCAAAAATAAAGGTTCCGCAACGATCTATGCAAAGGTAAGCAAAAAAACATATAAATGTGTTGTAAAGGTAGAAACACCGAAGCTCAGCAGGACATCGCTGACATTAACAGAAAAGAAATCCAGTGCCATTAAACTGACAGGAACAACTGTGAAGGTGAAATATTCTTCTTCCAATCCTAAGGTCGCACGTGTGGATTCCAAAGGAAAGATCACCGCAGTGAAAAAAGGAACGGCAGTGATCACAGCGAAGGCAAATACTAAGAAATTTAACTGTAAGGTTACAGTAAAAGCAGCGCAGAAACCGAAGCCGACACCTACACCGGTGCCGAAACCATCTTTAAGTGCCACCACCTTAAATATGAACAAAGGTGATGTGAGACAGCTTCAGGTAAAGAATTATAAAGAGATTCTTGTATGGACCAGTGACGATACATCTGTTGCAACTGTAGACAGTAAAGGCAAAGTAACGGCAGTGAATGTGGGAACAACAAAGATCCAGGTCCGGGATAAGAGTACCTGGCGAGGCAGCTGTATTGTCCACGTGACACAGACAGTAAAGAAACAGGTGGAGCCGGTTCTTACAAAAGGAACTAAATCTGCAAAAAAAGAGATCACCAACGATAAAGGACAGAAGGAAGTCATTGATGTAACGATAAATACCTATACTTACACCTTTACCACGATCCCGACCAATGCAGAGGAGCTGAAACAGTATGATATCACAACGGCAGACAGCCGCTATAAGACCATGGCTCTTCTGATCCTTGCATATCGTACCTGGACACCGACCAATCCGACGGACTGCGAGGAGATGATTTCTTATCTCAACAATAAAGAGATGACTCAGTATTACAAAAACTTTTTGAGAGATCGTATGAAAGCGGATAACGGATATAAATATCTTGGCAATTCTTACCTGAACGGAGCAACTCCGGCCAACAATTATACTCCGTCTAAACCGATTTCCATTACGTTAAGACAGGACACACTTCCGGGTAAGGGAAATTCCATCAGTGAAGATATCCCGTATTTTGAACCGACCCAGACCACTCCTGCGATCTACAGATCATTTACTGATTTTGCAGGCAGCGACAGTTCCAGATGGATCTGTACATATAAGCACTCCAAAACCGGAAAATGGTATATCTGGGATCAGTCCTGGCATGATCTTCTTACCAGGATCAAACAGCCGGCAGGAAACTATGAATATTGATCGAATGTGAATGTACCGCTATTCAATCCCATTCTAAAAAAGGAACCGACAGCGTAAAAACTGTCGGTTCCTTTTTGGCATACATAATAGAATATCTCATCGGTGCAGCGCAAACTTTTCAATGGCGCGTGCTACACCATCTTCATCATTAGAAGAGGTAATATAATCCGCCACATCTTTTACCTGCGACTGTGCATTGGCCATGGCTACGCCGAAGCCAACTTCCCGGAGAAGATGCACATCATTGTCTCCGTCTCCGCATGCCATAATGGATTCTCTTGGGATTCCCAGCATTTTACCTAACGCAACAAGGGCAGTTCCTTTATTGACACCTGCTGCATTGATCTCAATATTATAGCTTAAGGAACCGACAAGCTCCAGTTCCTTAAGTTCGCTTAATTCCTTCCAGGCAGCTGCACGCTCATCCAGGTTGGCAAAAAGTGCCTGCACCTTATCCATATTGCGGTGCTCTTTAGCAATCACATCCCAGATGTCAGGAACTGCAATACGGGTGGATCTAACGTAATCCCACATATTGGGATCATGATGATATTTTCCTACATTGTCAAGCTTGGCAGTGTCTGCATATCCCTGCCCGTCAAAATAGATCTCACTTAAAGTATCATATTTTTCAAAGATACGGAGAGCTTTTTTTGCACTTTCCATGGGAAGAAGCTGCTCGATAAGAAGTTTATTATGGTCTGTATCAAGGACTCTGGCTCCGTTGGAGGTGAGAGCATAGTGAATTCCCGGAAAATTTCTCAGTTCCGCGGGAATGCCAGTATATGGCCGGCCGGTAGCCATCAGAACAAGGATCCCTGCATCAATAGCTTCCCTGAGAACACGCCTGGTATTTTCTGTGAGCTCTTTTTTGGTGTTCAGAAGAGTACCGTCCAGATCAAGACCGATCATTTTTATCTGCTGCATATTTAAGAATTCCTTTCACGGTTAAGGTCACATATACAAAAAAACCGTCCCGAAAAAAATATTTCCCGGGACGGTATTTATCTGCTTATCAGATATTCAGAAGATCACTGTAAACCTTCAGTGCTCCGTCTGTATCATGAGCAAGAACACGTTTTGCAAGAACCTTACCAAGCTGTACACCCTCCTGGTCAAAGCTGTTCAGGTTCCATACAAAGCCCTGGAACATGATCTTGTTCTCAAAGTGTGCAAGAAGCGCACCCAGAGACTTCGGTGTAAGTTCCTCACCGACAATGATACTGGAAGGACGTCCGCCCTTGAAGTTTTTGTTCAGGTTCTCATCTTCTTTTCCGCATGCAAAAGCAACGATCTGTGCTGCAACGTTTGCACAGAGTTTCTGCTGGCTTGTGCTGTTCTCGATATCAACATCAACACCAAGCTGGCTCTTTTTAAAGCCGATGAACTGAAGCGGAACAATATTGGTTCCCTGATGCAGAAGCTGGTAGAAGGAATGCTGTCCGTTGGTTCCTGGCTCACCGAAGATCACCGGTCCGGTCACATAATCCACCGGCTCACCAAAGCGGTTTACGGATTTACCGTTAGACTCCATATCACACTGCTGAAGATGAGCTGGGAAGCGGCTTAATGCCTGGGAGTATGGTAAAACTGCAGTAGAAGGATATCCCTGTACGTTTCTTTCATAAACGCCGATCAGGGCATCCAGCATATCCGGGTTCTCAAGAATGTTCTTATTTGTTGCAAGCTTATCTTCTTCAGCAGCTCCGTCAAGGATGTCTGCGAATACCTCCGGTCCGAATGCAAGGGAAAGGATTGCTCCGCCTACGCCGGAAACAGAAGAGTAACGTCCGCCGATATAGTCGTCCATGAAAATAGCGGTAAGGTACTCATCACTCTTTGCAAGAGGAGAGGTCTCACTGGTTACAGCAAGCATATGTCTGGACGGGTTCAGGCCCGCTTTTGTAAGGGCGTCTTTTACGAATGCCTCGTTTGTCAGAGTTTCAAGTGTTGTACCGGATTTGGATACAACGATGAAAAGAGAGTGAGCAAGATCTACAGATGCAAGAACAGCAGCTGCATCATCCGGGTCAACGTTGCTGATGAATTTTGCTTCCATCTTGAAGGTGTTGTTTGCCTTTGCCCAGTTCTCAAGTGCGATATATAATGCACGCGGTCCCAGGTCACTTCCGCCGATACCGATCTGTACAACAGTAGTAAATTTCTCACCGGCTTCGTTTGTAATCTCGCCTGCATGTACTCTGTTTGCAAAATCTGCGGCCTTCTTCTGCTGTGCCACATAGAATTCACGCTTGTCCACACCGTCAACAACAACAGGCTCGCCAAGCTGTGTACGTGCAAGATGATGAAGTACCATACGTTTCTCGCCTGTGTTGATCACTGCACCGTTGTATAATTCCTGGAATTTCTCAATCAGTTCTGCCTCATCAGCCAGTTTGGAAAGTGCGTCAAGAACGGTCTCGTCCACTTCCTTAGCTGCGTAATTGTAAGCCAGACCTGCTGCCATCGGTACGCTGTACTTCTTTACACGTTCTGCACCCTGCTCGCCGGACATTGCCTCTGCAATGTTCACGTGATCTTTCAGACCGTTAAGTGTGCTGTAAGAAGCAAGAGTGTCAAGATTTTTCCATGTTGCCATAATCATATTCCTCCTTTAATGACTGTGATCCGAGATATCACTATAAATCCGTTGGATATCTTTTTCACAATTGTCTACAGCCAATTATACTGAAAAAAGCTCCGGATTTCAACGGAAGGAACGATTTAATTAGTGAAAATCTTGTTAAATAAGGTAAAAAATATCAGAGATAACAGGATCGTGCCGGAAATGTGAAGAAGTTTCCGCCGGCAGCAGGACAGGAATGGGGAAATATGATATGATAGAAAACAGATCACCCGGAGAAAAAGCCGGGAATATAATAAGTGATGAAGGGAATTGTTTTATGGAGGAAATGAGGAAAAAAGGAAATGTGATCGCACTGCTGCCTATCGGTGTTTTCCTGGTCCTGTATCTGGGGCTGGGGATTTTGTTTGAGTATGTGATGAAGATCCCCATGGGATTTTATAATGTACCGATCGTTGTGGCTTTTCTGGCTGCGATCCTGGTGGCATGTGTTCAGAACAGAACGATCAGCTTTGACAGAAAGCTGGAGCTTATGGCAAAAGGAGTAGGAGATAAAAATATCATCACCATGCTTCTGATCTTTCTGACTGCAGGCTCTTTTGTGGGCGTTGTGGGGCGCAGCAGTGCAGAAAGTGTGGCCTACTGCATGCTTTCTCTGATACCTGCACGTTTTTCCGTTGCGGTACTGTTTGTAGTTGCCTGCTTCGTATCTGTGGCGATGGGAACCTCCGTTGGGACGATCACGCTTCTTACCCCTATTGCGGTAGCGGTTTCCAAAGCTTCCGGTTTTGATATGGCATTTTGTGTGGCATCGGTGATGGGAGGAGCCATGTTTGGTGACAATCTTTCTTTTATTTCTGATACCACGATCGCAGCCTGCAACGGTCAGGGCTGTCAGATGAAAGATAAATTCCGGGAAAACTTCTGGATTGCATTTCCGGCAGCTGTTGTTACACTGCTCCTGATCCTTATCCTGTCTTTTCAGACAGAGATCCAGGGAAGAGTGGTACAGGATTATCATCTTATACAGATCTTTCCGTATGTTCTGGTTCTGATCGGCGGGATCATCGGCATCAATGTATTTGTGGTACTTCTGATCGGAATTGTCTCCGGAGCATTTATCATGCTTCTTGGAGGACATATCGCACCTGTGGAGCTCCTGACTAATATCGGCTCCGGCGTTTCCGGAATGTTCGAGACCTGCATGGTGGCTATCCTTGTAGCAGCCATGTGTGCGCTGATCCGTGAGCATGGAGGCTTTGAAGCACTGCTCTCCGGAATACAGAGAGTTTTTAAAGGGAAAAAGGGCGGACTTCTCGGTATGGGACTTCTGGTTGGAGCCATGGATATCGCAACAGCCAATAATACGGTAGCCATTGTTATGGCCAACCCCATTGCAAAGGAAATGGCGCTGGAATATAAGATCACTTCCAGAAAGACAGCTTCTATCCTGGATACATTTTCCTGTATTTTCCAGGGGGTGATCCCGTATGGAGCCCAGATGCTGGTTGCCATTTCTGCGGCAAAGGAACTGGGATTTGAGCTTTCTGCTTTTCAGATCATGCCGAAACTGTTTTATCCCATGCTTCTGCTTGTAAGTTCTCTGATCGCGATCTTTGGTGTAAAAGGCGGGGATGATAAATGAATCAGGAAGAGATGATCCGGGATGTTCGGAAAAGACTGTTCGAAATGCAGGATACAGGATATCGGGATTTTCATGCAAGGCTGATTCCGACTGTGGAGAAAGAAAAGATCATCGGTATCCGGACACCGATACTCCGGAAATTTGCAAAAGAATTTGGAAAAACAGAAAGATCCGAAATGTTCCTGAAGGTTCTTCCTCATCAGTATTATGAGGAAAATAATCTCCATGGCCTGCTGATCGAGCAGATCAGAGATTATGATAAATGTCTGAAAGAACTGGAGCGTTTTCTTCCGTATATTGATAACTGGGCGACCTGTGATCTGCTGGCGCTCCATATGATGAAAAAACACCGTGATATATTTATCCGGGAGGTTTATCGCTGGATGGAATCGGATCAGCCCTATACTATCCGGTTCGGGATCAGTATGCTGATGCGCCATTATCTGGACGAAGGATTTAAACCGGAATATCCGGAGAAAGTGGCAACGATCCGCTCGGAAGAATATTATGTAAATATGATGCGAGCCTGGTATTTTGCTACAGCGCTGGCAAAACAGTATGAGAAGATCCTTCCATTCCTGGAAGAGCAGAGAATGGATATCTGGACTCATAACAAGACGATCCAGAAATCCATTGAAAGCTACCGGATCACACAGGAGCAGAAGGATCATCTCAGGACACTGCGGATAAAGAAATAAACAGCAGGTAAGGGTTGGAATATGAAGGCAATATCGATCTATGCACTTACAAGAAATCAAAATATGGAATGTGTCCAGAAGCTGGAACGCCAGCTTTCCGGCAGAGATTTTTTCCTCCGGATTAAAGAGTGGGAACTGGAAAGTATGAAAGCGCTGGTGAAACAGCTGGAACTACATATGGAAGAAGTATATAAACTCCGTTTTTTTTATTCGTTTCAGATTCCGAAGCTTGGAAAGGAGTTTGACCTTCTTCAGATCAAAGATGACCAGATTGTGAATATTGAACTGAAAAGCGGCAGCGTATCGGACGAGGCCATCCGGAGACAGCTGATCCAGAACCGGTATTATCTGTCCGTTTTCGGGAAACCGATCCTGTCGTATACTTATATCAGCAGTGAAGACCGTCTGGTGAGACTGACCAATCACGATCATATTGTGGAGGGAGACTGGAAACAGCTTTGTAATGCATTGGAGAAAGAAACCCCGGACTATGAGGGAGATATTGAAAAGCTGTTTCAGGCAGAACTGTATCTGATCTCTCCACTGACAGAACCGGAACGTTTTCTCAAAAAAGAGTATTTCCTTACCTCTCAGCAGAGAGATATTGAACGACAGATCCTGAAGCGGATTCGTGGAGAAAGAGAAGGATATTTCTGGTTCAGCGGACTTCCCGGAACAGGAAAAACATTGCTGCTTTATGATATTGCGATGAAGCTTTCCGTACGACAGAGGGTTTGTATCATTCACTGCGGAGAGGCTGGAAAAGAATGGAAGCTCCTTCATGAACGTCTGCGGCGGACAGACTTTCTGGCGGATAATCAGTTGAGAAAGACGACAGATTTTGGCTGTTACAGCAGTATTCTGGTGGATGAAGCACATCTTCTGTCCCTGGAAAAATTATCTGTTCTGCTTGCATGGAGTGAGCACAGGCCAGTGATCTTTTCCAGTGACTCCGAAGATGTGATTTCACCGGAAGAGCTGGACCGGAACATTGTGGAAAGACTAGAGAATCTGCCGGGGCTCCAGAAATTTCATCTGACAAACCGGATCCGTACCAATGCGGAGCTTTCCACTTTTATCCAGAACATGATGCACCTGCCGGAAAAAAGAAGTCCCAGATGGTATCCGAATATTGCAGTGGTGTATGCTGGTAATGGCCGAGAATCGGAAAATCTTATGAATGATTTTGTGAGACAGGGATATCAGCGGCGGACGACAGAGGGATCTGGACAGCTTGATGCCCAGGCAGTGAGAGACGAGGAGAAGATTGTTGTATTACTGGACGAACAATATTATTACGATGAAAAAGGATATCTCAGATTCATGTGTTCTTCGGAAAAAGATTTCAGTGTGCGGAGACTTTTTCATCTTCTGAACCAGGCGAAAGAGAGTCTGGCTCTTGTGGTAAAGGAAAATATGGAAGTATATGAAGTGCTGCTGGAAATTTTGCAGATGCACAGAAACAGATAGAAATAAAAAATTAAGGACAACGGAGAGGATGACAGAGAAAATGGATGTTTTAGAGATTGTTTTACCGGTACTGGTTATGATCATTCTTGGAATGCTGTGTAGAAAGTGGAAACTTTTAGATCAGAATGGTGTCAATAACATGAAAACACTGGTAACAAACATTATGCTTCCAGTGGCAATTTTTCATGCGCTTGCGACTGCAAAATACAGTGGAAAGATTGGAACATTGGTGCTGATCATGTTCATAATGCTTCTGATTTCATTTGGCGTGGGATTCCTGCTGAAGAGATTTATGGAAGAACCCTATAAAAAATATCTTCCTTTTCTGGTCTGTATCTATGAAGGCGGAATGATGGCATATCCTTTATATACAAGCCTTTGTGGCAGCGAAAATCTTTCACAGATTGCGGTGCTGGATATTGCAGGATTGCTTTTTGGCTTTAGTGTGTATATGGGAATGCTGGGACAAACGGAAAACGGAGAAAAGATCAATGCAAAAAGTTTATTTTACAGTGCATTAAAAACTCCTGCTTTTATAGGGACGGTTCTTGGAATCATCGCCGGATTGACGGGGCTGATCAACCGGTTGATGGATAGTTCTTTTGGTCCTGGCTATCTCAGTGCAGAAAGCATTCTGACAACTGCAATTACGCCTATTATCCTTATTGTTGTTGGGTACAGTATGGAACTGGTACCGGAACTTATAGGACCCTGTATCAAAACTATTTTTCTGAGGATTATTTTGCAGGCAGCGATGATAATGGGAGTTCTTATAGCTGTGAAATATCTGGTCGGAAGTTCCAGACTTTTGAATCTGGCAATTATTATATATATGTCGTCTCCAGCAACATTCAGTATGCAGACATTTCTGAAAAAGAAAGAAAGCAGTGCATATGCTTCTACAACAAATTCATTGTATTGTATTGTTTCGATTCTGGTTTATATTGTGTTGGCAGTGGTAGGGTGATTAAACGGAAAGAAGGTATTTAAATGACGACAACCACTTTATGTTATATAGAAAATGATGACAAATATCTGATGCTTCATAGAATTAAAAAACAGAATGATATGAATGGTGGAAAATGGATCGGTGTTGGCGGACATGTAGAAAGTCAGGAAACTCCGGAGGAATGTCTTATGCGCGAGGTGAAGGAGGAAACCGGATTAACACTTACATCTTATAAATTTCGTGGGCTGGTGACATTTGTTAATAATGAATATGAATCTGAGCTTATGTGTGTTTTCACAGCGGACAGATATACAGGAGAACTGATTGAATGTAATGAAGGACAACTTTGCTGGGTTGACAAAACCAAAGTGCCTGAACTGCCTGCATGGGAGGGGGATAAAGTATTTCTTGATCTGCTTCTTTCTGGAGAAGAACGCTTTTTTTCCGTAAAATTACAGTATGAAGGGGACAGACTTGTAGAAAAGAAGATTTATTTGTATTAGATGATAGTTTGCGCATCTGCGTTTTTATGGTAAAATAATAAAAAATTATAGGAAGGATGGTTTGGAATGGATTTTTCAGAAGTAATAAAAAACAGATATTCCTGCAAAAAATTCAGTGACGTGGAAGTGAAAAAAGAAAAGCTGGATAAGATCCTGGAGGCCGGACGTGTCGCTCCAACAGCAAAAAATCTTCAGGAACAGCATATTTATGTAGTACAGTCTGAAAAGGGACTGGAAGCAATTGATAAAGCAACACCATGCCGTTATCAGGCACCTGTTGTTTTGGTGGTAGCATATAATAAGAATAATGTTTTCACATATCCTGGAGGAAAAAGAGATTCCGGGATTGAAGATGCCAGTATTGTAGCAACTCACATGATGCTGGCAGCTTACAATGAGGGGATTGACAGCTGTTGGATCAATTTTTTCAATCCGGATGAACTGGCAAAGGCTCTTGGACTTCCGGAGGAAGAAGAAATTTTGATGTTGCTGGATCTTGGAATTGCGGCAGATGGAACAGGCGCACTTCCAAACCATAACAGCAGAAAAGAATTAACAGAAACAATAAGCTATATGTAGTTAAATATGAAGGGGAAGCTGAAGACAGTCAGCTTCCCCTTTTTAACCAAATAAACTGCGGAGCAGTTATTTGGTTATGAGCAAGTAGCGAAGCGGATTGCGAATATCCGCTTGACGTATTCCTGTGTCTTTCTGATAAAAACAAAGGTTTTTATATGGAAAACACTTGTGAAAAATGTCAGATTATAGTAAATTAAAGAATAGAGTTTTAAATATATAAGGACGAGAGGAAAGAGTATGGAAGTATTTGTAACAGTAATGAACGCGATCAATGACATCATCTGGCATCCGGTGATGTGTGTGTTCCTGATGTGCGCGGCGGTCTGGTTTACCGTTCGTTTACGTGGTATTCAGGTCCGCAGATTCAAAGACATGGTAAAATGTCTGACAGAAAAGGGAGATAATAAGAAAGATACCGGTCTTTCAGCGTTTCAGGCATTTGCGACAACCGTAGGAGGACGTGTCGGTACCGGTAATATTGCAGGAACTGCAACCGCTATATTTATGGGTGGACCGGGAGCTCTGTTCTGGATGTGGATAACAGCAATCCTGGGAGCTTCCACCGGTATTGTGGAATGTATTCTTGGTCAGGCGTATAAGACCAGAAATTTAGGAGAGTTAACAGGCGGCCCGGCATTTTATATGTCAAACGGGTTCAAAAATAAGAAGGTTGGAAGAATCCTGGCAGTATTATTCTGTATTGCGGTTTTCATTGGACCTGGTTTTCTGCTTCCTGCAATGCAGACACAGACTGCAGCAACTGCGATCAAAGGAGCATTTGGAATTCCGTTTATCGTAGTTGGAATTGGTATGGTCCTTATTGTTGGAGTAGTAACAATGGGCGGTATTAAACGTATCGGTCAGGTTGCAGAAGTCCTTGCACCGATCATGTGCGGAATTTATTTCTTGATCACCATTGCAATTTTTGTTATGAATTATAAAGAAATTCCGGGGATGTTTGGTTCTATTTTTGCCAGTGCATTTGGAAAGGATGCAATATTTGGAGGAATTGTAGGATCTGCTGTGGCATGGGGAATCAAGAGAGGCTTCTTCTCAAATGATGCAGGAAACGGAATGAGCCCGCTGATCTCAGCGACAACCGATACTTCCCACCCGGTAAAACAGGGGCTTGTACAGGGACTTTCTGTATATATTGATACACTTCTGGTGTGCAGCTGTACCGGATTTTGTATTTTACTTGCAGGTACATATAATGTAGCGGCTGACGGAACAGGAGCAGTACTTCTTGTAGAACAGGTACCGGGAATCCAGTATGGTATTTCTTTCATGCAGGAAGCACTCAGGGTATCAATTGGAAAAACAGGGGCCATGTTTCTGGCAGTAATGCTGTTTATCTTTATTTTTACTACAATGTTATCCTACTCCTATCAGCTGGAGTCTACCTGCAAATATCTGTGGGGAGAAAACAAAGTAGTAGTTACCATCGTACGTATTTTGTTCCTGATCTTCTGTCTGTTCGGAATCCTTATTGACGGAGATACGATCTGGTCAATGGGTGATATCGGAGTTGGCTGTATGCTCTGGGTAAATACATTCAGTATCCTTCTTCTGACGCCGCAGGTTATTAAAATTGTCAGAGATTATGAAAAACAGAAAAATGCAGGGCTTGATCCGTTATTTGATCCGGAGACAGTTGGTATCAAAGATGAGGCAAACGTGTGGGGGCCATACGTGGAAAAGAAAAAAGCCAGAGGGGATTATAAGAACCCGGATCTGGGATATATAAAAAAATAAAACAGGCGGCGGAACAACGAATGCTTGAGCTGAAACAGAAAAAGAAAAGAGAAAAGCACAAGGGACGTTAAAATCCCTTGTGCTTTTGCTCAAATAATCATTTATGACTTGATAAATAAACGACCGTTTACTAAAATAGGACTGTAAACGGTCGTTTATTTGTAGTAAGGGAGATGATTATGTATGGGAAGTACAAAGGAAGAGATTATGACTGTGGCCCTTCACTTGTTTGCGAAAAATGGATATGAAGCTGTATCTGTGAGTCAGATTGCAGGGGTTCTTGGAATGACTAAAGGAGCGTTATACAGACATTATGAAAATAAGAGAGACATATTTTTGCACATTGTGAAACGAATGGAACAGCAGGACAGTGAACAAGCCAGGCAGAATGAAGTACCAGAAGAAAGTATTGAGAAAATGCCGGAAGAATATCAGAACGTATCAGTAGAAGATTTTGTAGGATACAGCAAATCAATGTTTGAGTATTGGACAGAGGATGATTTTGCATCATCATTTCGGAAAATGCTTACGCTTGAACAATTTAGAAATGAAGAAATGCAGAAGTTGTATCAGCAATATCTGATATCTGGACCGGCAGAATACGTGAAGGATCTGTTCAAAAATATGAAAATAGAAAATCCAGAGGAGACTGCAGTTAAATTTTATGCAAATATGTTTTTCTATTATAGTGTGTATGATGGAACATCAGATAAGGTGAAAGTAAAATGTCAGTTTGAGCATATGCTGACCGAAATCACAGAAGAAATTAGAAATAGCAATAATTAAAAAACATAAGAGCCAGACGCTTAGACGCAGAGCCATTAATTTTGATAAATGCAAAGTAATCAAAATTAGTGGCTTTTTATCTAGAATAATTTGAAAGGATATGAAAGAAATGGAAAAAAGTAATATTACGATTCGTTTAGAGAAAAAGGAAGAACATCAGAAAGTAGAAAATCTGGTAAGAGAAAGTTTTTGGAATGTGTATCGTCCAGGATGCCTTGAGCATTATGTATTGCATCAGCTCCGAAATGATCCGGCATTTGTTCCAGAACTGGATTTTGTGATGCTTCTTAATGAAAATGATGAAGATGGTAAGTTGATCGGTCAGAATATGTTTATGAGAACAAGTATTAAAGCGGATGATGGAAGAAATATTCCAATTATGACTATGGGACCGATTTGTATTACTCCAGAACTGAAAAGACAAGGATATTGAAAAGTCTTACTGGATTATTCATTAGACAAGGCTGCGAAATTTGGTTGTGGTGCAGTCTGCCTTGAGGGAAATATTGATTTTTATGGGAAAAGTGGATTCAGACCGGCAAGAGAATTTAACATTCGTTATCATGGACTGGAAGAAGGGCAGGATGCGACTTTCTTTTTATGCAGAGAGCTGATTCCTGGCTATCTGGATGGTATTACGGGAGAGTATGCGACACCAGCGGGATATTTTGTAGACGAAAAGGAAACCGAAGAATTTGATAAGTTGTTTCCTTATAAAGAGAAGAAAAAACTACCGGGGCAGTTATTTTAGTGAAGTGGATTGTGAATATCCACTTCACATGTAAAGGGCAGGAGATTTTACTGGTAAACCATCATCGGATAATGATATTCAATTAATGGTTTATTCGGGACGGAATTAAAGTAAAACATGTACTTGAATTATGCAGATCAATGTGACTGAGTGCATCCAATGCACCATCACTCAGGTTATGGAATCAACTGAGCAGTCTGTATAATGTATGTACTTTGGTATGTGCCATGATGGTGTGTCTCGGAATTCAGAAAAAAGGAACCCGGCTTTTAAGAAGTGGAGTTTATTTATTTACGATCATGGAGTGGGTGTCTGCAGTTGGTTTTGGAATGTTTCCGTTAAGTGACAGCGGATATGCTGGAACATTTCAGGATCAGATGCACATTTTGTCAACGGTAATCGTTGTATTGTTATCTATCATATCACTAATCTTAATCATTATTTCCGGGATAAAAAACAGAAGCTGTTGTTCCTATGGGGTATTTGCAGGAATAGCACTTGGAATGATGATGGTTGGTGCATTAGGTATGAACATTGTTCCGAAAGAGTATTTTGGAATAGTCGAGAGGTTCAGTGTTTTTGCAGCAACAGGTTTTCAGGCGGTTTTGGGAATGCACCTTTATAGGATGGAATTAAATAATTAAAGGAGACGAGGAAGAGTGAAATCAATCATAACGGATAAATGGATTTTATGTCCAGAGTGTAAAGCGAAAACAAGGACGCAGGTTTTGGAAAACACAGAACTAAAAAATTTTCCTTTGTTTTGTCCGAAATGTAAAAAAAATTTTATTATCAATGTAAAAGATCATATAGTGGAATATAAGAAAGACGCCAGACGCTAAGACGCAGAGCAGAAATAAAAAATTTTTGCCTGTGTCTTTTTTTGTACAATAAGCAGGAAAACCGCTGATAAAAGATTTGTTTATATGAAAATTAGAGACAAAATAAAATAAGCTATCTGTGGAGAAAGCAGGAATATAATTGTGAGTAAATACAAGAAAAACAGAAAACATAAGAAAAGGAAATATTCAGTCTTGAAATACGGGCTATTGACAGTAGTGGCTTCTGTAGCTTTGCTTGGGAGTATTTATTCTTATTTTGGCGGACTGGGAACGGGAAAATGTGCCGATATAAATGAATTTGAAAAATATGCGGTAACAGTTGAAGATATTTCAATTCCAGAACAGGCAAAGATTGTTGCATTAGGTGAAGCAACTCATGGAAATCAGGAATTTCAGCAATTATTTGTGTTGGGTGCGGGAACATCCAGTAAAGTCGATCTGTAAAGAAACAAATATTTTATATGGAACTCAGGATGAAATGATCCCGTATAAGATTGTAAAGAGATTTTCGGAAGAAAATAATTGCCGACTGAATTTTGTGGAAAATGGGCAGCATTGGCTTCATACAGACAGGGAAGTAGCGGCTATGCGGAAGTGGGAACAGACCGTATTGGAAGAAAGCAGGAGTATAATTCCAAATAAATAAAGAATTGCATCAAAATATGATATATCCACTAAAAAATAGAGAGAAATAAAATAATGAACAAAAAAATCAATCATCCGGTATTTCAAATCAACGACAGTACCTGGGGACATCTCATAAAAACGGTAAATCCCGATACTTATACCATCGAGTATGGGCACATTGCAGGTTTTTCATCAAAGGAAGAAGCTGAAAAAAGTTACAGGGAGTATGTGAATTCTTATCAGACGCAGATTTTCAGATTAAAAGGATCCAGAAACATGCCTTCCGTTTGCAGATTCCTTCCAAAAAGAAAAATTATCGTAACCAGATAAAGGCATCTTCGAAAGTTCCAGTCGGTAAAATTTATGAAAATCCGTTTGACGACGATTATCTGCTTGAACTTATGGAATAATCTAGGTATAATAGGAACATTATGGGGTGTTCAGAAACTCCAGGTCAAAAACTCTTATGGCAGCTTGAAAAAAGTTTGTGACCAAATAGATTTTTTGATGAATGATAAGCTCCAAAAGTGCTCACAGTTTTGTACACTTTTGAAGCCTGTTCAAAGACAATAACTGCATACTCATCCTTAAATTATATACCTGTTTTTGTTGAGTATGTACAAAAAATTGAAAGGATAAAGATGAGAAAGTTAGCATTAAGTGATAAAATTTTACTTAAAGTTGATAAGGCCGCCCGCTATATCGGTGGCGAAGTCAACTCTGTCATGAAAGATAAAAATGAGGTAGATATCCGTTTTGCAATGTGTTTCCCGGATGTCTATGAGATCGGCATGTCAAATCTCGGCATGATGATCCTCTACAACATGTTCAACCAGCGTGAGGACGTATGGTGTGAGCGCCTTTTTTCTCCATGGCCGGATCTGGATAAGGTGATGAGAGAACAGAATATCCCGTTATTTGCACTGGAGTCCCAGGAGCCGATCCGTGATTTTGATTTCCTTGGGATCACTCTTGGTTATGAAATGTGTTATACCAATATCCTCCAGGTACTGGATCTCAGCGGGATTCCGCTGAAAAGTGCGGACCGTGGTGAGGATTTCCCGATTGTGATCGGTGGTGGTGCCTGTGCGTATAATCCGGAGCCGTTGGCGCCGTTTTTTGACCTGTTTTATATTGGAGAGGGCGAGACGGTTTACGATGCTCTTTTTGATGCTTATAAGGCCAATAAGAAGGTCGGGGGCAGCAGGAGAGATTTCCTTCTGGCAGCAGCTAAGATTCCGGGAATTTATGTTCCATCTCTTTATGAGGTTACCTATAAAGAAGACGGCACGATTGCGTCTTTTGTACCAACTGAGGAAGGTGTTCCGGAAAAAGTCCAGAAACAGCTGATCATAGATATGGAAAAAGAATATCGTGCAGTGGAGGCACCGGTTGTTCCACATATCAAGGCTACACAGGATCGTGTGACTCTGGAAATCCAGCGAGGATGCATCCGTGGATGTCGTTTCTGCCAGGCAGGAATGATCTACCGTCCTACCCGTGAACGTGATGTTGAAACTCTGAAAGAATCCGCACGGGTCATGCTGAAAAATACAGGACACGAAGAGATTTCCCTCAGTTCTTTAAGTTCCAGTGACTATTCTCAGTTGAAAGAACTGGTGAATTTTCTGATCGAGGAGTTTCATGGAAAAGCGATCAATATTTCTCTTCCGTCCCTCAGGATCGATGCCTTTGCGTTGGATGTTATGAGCAAAGTGCAGGATGTAAAGAAAA
Organism: Blautia sp. MSK.20.85; assembly: GCF_013317245.1. Lineage (NCBI taxonomy): Bacteria > Bacillati > Bacillota > Clostridia > Lachnospirales > Lachnospiraceae > Blautia > Blautia sp. MSK.20.85. The sequence goes on along the minus strand of NZ_JAAIUN010000006.1, from coordinate 109,170 downwards.
GCAGCCTGACTTTTGCACCGGAGGCAGGTTCACAGAGACTTCGTGATGTTATTAACAAAGGACTGACAGAGGAAGTAATCCTCCATGGCGCTGGCGAGGCGTTTAAAGGCGGCTGGAATCAGGTAAAACTTTATTTTATGCTTGGCCTTCCAACAGAAACAGAAGACGATATGAAGGGAATCGCACATCTGGCTCAGAAGATCGCGGAAACCTATTATGAAGTGGTTCCGAAAGAACAGAGGAAGGGCAAAGTACAGATCAATGTCAGCACCTCTTTCTTTGTACCGAAACCGTTTACACCATTCCAGTGGGCACCGATGTATACAGAGCAGGATTTTGTGGAAAAAGCCAAAGTGGTTAAGAGTGAGATCCGTGCACAGCTGAACCAGAGAAGCATCCGTTACAACTGGCATGAGCCGGATGTAACAGCACTGGAGGGATTCCTGGCACGAGGTGACAGACGATGTGCAGATGTGATCCTGAAAGCTTATGAAAAAGGTGCTCTCTATGATGCATGGACAGAAAATTTTGATTATGGTATCTGGAAAGAAGCTATGGCTGAATGTGGCGTGGATATGACATTCTACACACTTCGTGAAAGAAGCCTGGATGAGATCCTTCCATGGGATTTCATTGATACTGGTGTCAGCCGTAAATTCCTGGAGCGTGAATGGCAGCGTGCAAAAGAGGGTGTTGTGACAGAAAACTGCCGTCAGAAATGTTCTGCATGTGGAGCTATGAAATTTAAAGGAGGTGTCTGCCTTGAAGGTAAGAATTAAATTCAGTAAAGAGGGTCCTATGAAGTTTGTGGGACATCTGGATACCATGCGTTATTTCCAGAAGGCGATACGCCGTGCAGAGCTTCCAGTGGCTTTTTCGGGAGGATACAGTCCCCATATGATCATGTCTTTTGCAGTTCCTCTTGGAGTTGGAATGGAAAGCCTGGGAGATTATTTTGACTTGGAGATGGCAAAAGACATGGCTACGTCTGAGATTGCGGCTCGTCTGGATGAACAGATGGCAGAGGGGATGCATATCGTAAGTGTCCGCAAGGTAGAGGATGGAAAAGCTGGTAAAGCGATGGCGCTGGTGGCAGCAGCAGATTACCTTGTGGAGTTCCGGCTGGGCAAGGAGCCTTCTATTGAATGGAAAAGCCGAGTGGAAGAATTTCTGGCACAGCCGGAGATCAAAGTGACCAAGCAGACCAAGCGCAGTGAAAAGGAAATCGATCTTCGACCGAATATCTATAAAATGGAAGTAAGGGAGAATGGCTTCTTTTATATGCTGGCATCTGCAAGTTCCAATTACACGAAACCAGAACTGGTAACAAATACATTCTTCAAATGGCTGGGAGAAGAACTTCCGGAATTTGCCTTTACAGTGAAACGTCTGGAAATGTATGCAGACCAGGGAGAAAATGCAAGCCCGCGTTTTGTAACGCTGGAATCATTAGGTGAGGAAATTGAGTAAACTGATCATAACAAGGATGGAGATCCATGATGTTCCGTGTACAGTTGCGGCTCTTATTGAAGAGGAACGGATTGTGGAGGTCCGGCTGGAATCCGATCAGGAAAAATCCATTCTTGGAAATATCTATACCGGACAGGTTGAAAATATCGCATCCAATATCCAGGCGGCTTTTGTCCAGATCGGATCTGGAAAGAGATGTTACTATCCCCTTGCGGAAGCGCAGAGAGCTGTTTTTTCCGCAGGAAGAAAAGGAAACGGACCATTGCGGCCGGGAGATGAACTTCTGGTCCAGGTGAGCAGGGATGCCATGAAGGGAAAACTTCCTGCACTGACGTCTAATCTGAATTTTACAGGAAGATATCTTGTTCTTACCACAGGAGATAAAAAATTTGGCCTGTCTTCCAAACTGACACAGGAAGACCGTCATCGTCTCAGCGGATGGCTGAAAGAAGAAGCAGACCGCCCGGATAAAGAATTCGGGATCATTGTCCGTACCAATGCCGCAGATGCTTCCAAAGAAGAAATCCTGAAGGAACTGGAATGGCTGAAGGGCCGTTACCATAAAGCTGTGGTTCAGGGACGGAACCGTACCTGCTTCAGCCTTGTTCTGGAGACCGAACCATTTTATGTGGCGGCTGTACGGGATGCCTATGGCCGTGATCTGGATGAGATCATCACCGATGTGCCCGAGATCAGGGAAGTGATTCAGGGATATCTGGAAGAGATCAGTCCAGAGCTTAAAGAAAAGCTTCGTTTTTATCAGGATAAACTACTTCCTCTTTATAAGTTGTATCGTGTGGAAACGGCACTGGATACGATCCAGAAGGAAAAGGTATGGCTGAATAGCGGTGGTTTTCTGGTGATCCAGCAGACGGAGGCTTTTGTATCGATTGATGTAAACAGCGGAAAATATACCGGAAAGAAGAAAATGGAAGAAACTTTCCGTAAGATCAATCTGGAAGCTGCAGCGGAGATCAGCCGGCAATTACGGCTTCGGAATCTTTCAGGCATTATCCTGATCGATTTTATCAATATGGAAAACCCGGATCACAGAGATGAACTCTTCCATGTTTTACAGAAGCTTCTCAGAAAGGATCCGATAAAGAGCCGGGCCATTGATATCACGCCATTACACATCCTGGAAATGACCAGAAAGAAAGTAAGACGCCCTGTGATTGAAGATATCCGGGAAATTGCAAAAAAATAATAAAAATGTCAAAAAAACTATTGACAGAACAGTAAGTCGCTGTTATGATAATCGAGTATGCCGCACAAAGAGGTTAAAGAGCTTCAGTTTTAAGACAGAAGCCACCGAATTTGGCGAGTAAATAATTAGGAGGTGCCACAGATGTACGCAATTATTGCAACAGGTGGTAAACAGTACAAGGTTGCCGAGGGTGACGTAATTAAAGTTGAAAAGCTCGGTGTAGAAGCTGGTGAAACCGTAACATTTGACAACGTAATCGCAGTTAGCAATGACGGATTAAAAGTTGGCGAAGATGTAAAAGATGCCAGTGTTACCGCTTCTGTAGTTGAAAACGGTAAGAATCGCAAGGTCATCGTTTACAAATACAAACGCAAAACTGGATATCACAAGAAAAACGGACACAGACAGCAGTACACCAAAGTTAAGATCGAAAAGATTAACGGTTAATCTGGTGTCATCATGATTACAATTAAAGTCAGAAAGAAAAACGGATCTTACGTAGAATTTATTTCGAAGGGACATGCCGGTTATGCGGAAGCTGGACAGGATATTGTCTGTGCTGCTGTGTCTGCACTGATTATTACCACTGTAAATTCTCTTGAGAAGTTTACAGATGATAAATTTGATGTGCAGGAAAAGGATGGATTTGTTTCCATTCATTTCAGAAATGATCTTTCTGAACGGGGGATGCTCCTTATGGATTCCTTACTTCTCGGTCTGACGGAAATTGCTGGTAGTTATAACAATCGATATTTGACAGTAAAAGTCAAGGAGGTGTAACAACAATGATGAAGATGAACCTTCAGTTATTCGCACATAAAAAGGGAGTTGGTTCTACAAAGAACGGTCGTGATTCCGAGTCTAAGAGATTAGGTGCGAAAAGAGCAGACGGACAGTTTGTAAAAGCCGGAAACATTCTTTACAGACAGCGCGGAACCAAGATTCACCCAGGTGAAAACGTAGGCTGCGGTAAAGACTATACTTTATTTGCACTTACAGACGGAGTCGTAAGATTCACAAGAAAAGGTCGCGATAAGAAACAGGTTTCTATCGTTCCTGTAGACGCAGAGTAATGAAATAGGTAAAAGGCTTCAAATCGATCCGGTTTGGAGCCTTTTTTTGGAATAGAGGTGTAATATGTTTGCAGATAGAGCAAGGATCATTATCCGCTCCGGTAAAGGCGGCGACGGACATGTAAGCTTCCGCCGTGAGCTGTATGTGCCGAATGGTGGCCCGGACGGCGGCGATGGCGGTCGTGGCGGTGATGTGATTTTTGAGATCGACGAGGGGCAGAATACTCTCGGAGACTACAGACACAGAAGAAAATATAAAGCTGAGGATGGCCAGGAGGGCGGTAAAAAACGCTGTCATGGCGCCGATGGCAAAGATGTTGTCCTGAAAGTTCCGGAAGGAACGGTCATCATGGATGCGGAATCCGGCAAGGTCATTGCGGATATGTCCGGTGAGAACCGCAGACAGATCGTGTTAAAGGGCGGCCGTGGCGGAAAAGGCAATCAGCACTACGCAACAGCTACTATGCAGGTACCGAAATACGCACAGCCAGGACAGCCGGCTCAGGAGCTTGAAGTTCTCCTTGAGCTCAAAGTGATCGCTGATGTTGGTCTAGTAGGATTCCCGAATGTTGGTAAATCCACTTTCCTTTCCCGTGTGACCAATGCACAGCCGAAGATCGCCAACTATCACTTTACAACATTAAGCCCGAATCTTGGCGTTGTAGATACGGATAACGGCGGTTTTGTTATCGCAGATATCCCGGGACTGATCGAGGGTGCATCGGAAGGTGTGGGACTTGGACATGAATTCCTCCGTCATATTGAGCGTACACGAGTTATCATCCACATTGTAGATGCAGCTTCCGTAGAAGGTCGTGATCCGGTAGAAGATATCCACAAGATCAATAAAGAGCTGGAAGCTTACAATCCGGAAATCGCGGCAAGACCGCAGGTGATCGCAGCCAACAAGATCGACTGTATTTTCGACGATGGAGAAGAAAACCCCATCGACCGGCTGAAAGCAGAATTTGAACCGCAGGGTATTTCTGTATATCCGATTTCAGCAGTTACCGGACAGGGTGTCAGAGAGCTTCTTTTCCATGTGAAAGAGCTTCTGGACAAGAGTCCTATGAAACCGGTTGTGTTTGAACAGGAATTCTTCCCTGAAGATGTTCTGGTAAATGAGAATCTTCCGTTTACTGTGGAACGCAGTGAAGAAGATCCGGAAGTCTTTCTTGTGGAAGGTCCTAAGATTGAAAAAATGCTTGGCTATACAAATCTGGATTCTGAGAAGGGATTTGCGTTCTTCCAGAGATTCCTGAAAGAAGGCGGCATTCTGGAAGAACTGGAAAAAGCAGGTATCCAGGAAGGCGACACAGTTCGTATGTATGGCTTTGATTTTGATTATTATAAATAAGAGGTATGACAAATGACAAGTAAGCAGAGAGCATATTTAAAAGGTCTTGCCATGACCATGGATCCGATTCTTCAGCTTGGCAAGGGAGGTCTTACTCCTGAAAATACTGCTGCTGTTGAGGAAGCTCTTGCAGCAAGAGAGCTGATCAAGATCAGTGTTCTTCAGAACTGTCTGGAAGACCCACGTGAAATGGCACAGGTCCTTGCAGAGAGAACAAGATCTCAGGTAGTACAGGTGATCGGTAAAAAGATCGTTCTCTACAGAGAAGGTAAAAAGGATAAGAAAAAGATCATTCTTCCGTAATTTCGGGAGGTCATAATTGAGCAAAAAAGTAAAAAAAATAGGAATCATGGGCGGCACTTTTGATCCCATTCATATGGGGCATCTGATCCTGGGAGAAAAAGCCTATGAACAGCTGGGCCTTGATAAGGTTTTGTTTATGCCCTGTGGAAATCCCCCGCATAAACGAAACCGGAAAGGCCGGGCTACCGATGAACAGCGTGCAGAAATGGTTCGTCTTGCCATAAAGGACAATCCTCATTTTGAGCTGTCTCTGATCGAGATGCATGAGGAAGGCTATACGTATACTTACCGGACGTTGGAACAGTTGAATGCAGCGAATCCGGATACAGAATATTATTTTATTATCGGTGCGGATTCCCTTTATAATTTTGATACCTGGAGGGAACCGGGACGCATCTGTCAGGAAGCAGTGCTGGTAGTAGCAACCAGAGATCATACCCCGTTAAAGGAGCTTGATCAGCAGATGGAACTTCTGGCACAGAAGTACAGCGGGAATTTTATCCGATTGGATACGATGAATATTGATGTTTCCAGCGAGCTTCTCCGTTCCTGGCATAAAAGTGGACAGAGTCTCCGCTACTATGTTCCTCAGCCTGTGATTTCCTATATTGAGAAAAACGATATATATAAAGGAAATGATTCAGATGGGAAAATATGATTTTATCAAGATAAAAAAGAAACTTTCCAAATATCTGGATGAAGCCAGATTTGAGCATACGATGGGAGTTATGTACACCTGTGCCGCACTTGCCATGGTTTATGGTTATGATCTGGAGGATGCACAGGCTGCTGGTCTTCTTCATGACAGTGCAAAGTGCATTCCTAATAAAAAGAAACTGAAACTGTGCAGCCAGCATGATATTCCGGTATCAGATTTTGAAAAGGATCATCCATTTCTTCTTCACGCAAAACTGGGGGCTTATGTGGCCAGCAGTAAATATGACATTAAAGATGAAGAGATCCTGACAGCGATCACGTATCATACGACAGGAAGACCGGGAATGAGTCTTCTTGAGAAGATTGTATATATCTCAGATTATATCGAACCAATGCGTGACAAAGCCCCGAATCTTCCAAAAGTTCGAAAGATCGCTTTTGAAGATCTGGATGAGTGTATGTATGAGATTTTGAAAGATACACTGGAATATCTGGAGGAAAATCCCAAGGAGATCGACAGTACGACCAGGGATGCTTATGTTTATTATAAAGACCTCCATGACAGAAAAATGCAGGATGCAGCCAACAGACAGGAGGATTAAAATTCTATGAGTATCGAAAAAGAGATGGTCCGGATCGCCTGCAAGGCACTGGATGATAAAAAAGCAAAAGATATCAAGGTCATTGATATCCATGAGGTTTCCGTGATCGCAGATTATTTTGTGATCGCAAGTGCTTCTAACCAGAATCAGGTACAGGCTATGGTTGACAATGCAGATGAAATGCTTGACCGTGCCGGATACGAGGCAAAACAGATCGAGGGAACCAGAAACTCCAGTTGGGTTCTTATGGATTACGGTGATATGATCATTCATATCTTTGACGAAGAAAACAGACTGTTTTATGATCTGGAGAGAATCTGGAGAGACGGAAAGATTCTTGACGCACAGGAATTTCTGGCAGAGGGTGAAGAATAAATTTTGTTTTAAAGTTTACTGTAAAAACATTATGTAAACCATGAAAGGCAAAGAATAACTTCGTATAGAGTCAAGCGGATATTCGCAATCCGCTTCGCTACTTACTTGATTTGGTTAAACAAGCTGAACAAAAAATGCGGTATCCTTTAAACAGATACCGCATTTTTGCTGCTTTCATATAACTGGAAACTGCAGTTTAAGAAAAGAAGCGGAACACTCCAAATACCTTGCCAAGGATTTTCAGGTTTCCAGTGATAATAATCGGTTCCATATTGTCATTTTCCGGCTGAAGACGATAATAACCATTTTCTTTATAGAATGTTTTGACTGTGGCAGAATCATCAATCAGAGCAACTACCATATCTCCGTTTTCGGCGGTGGACTGCTGTTTTACAAGCACCTGATCGCCGTCAAAAATACCTGCGTTGATCATACTGTCACCTTTTACTGTTAACATAAAGCTCTGTTCATTTGGCATATATTCTGCCGGGATTGGAAAGTAGGCATCAATGTTTTCGACAGCCAGGATCGGCTGTCCGGCTGCAACGGTACCTACAAGTGGGACATTGACAACCTCACGGCGTACCAGATTGAAATTATCGTCTATAATTTCAATTGCACGGGGTTTGGTTGCATCTCTGCGAATATATCCGTTTTTTTCGAGAGCTTCCAGGTGAGAGTGAACAGAAGAGGTGGACTTCAGATTTACTGCTTCACAGATCTCACGTACAGAAGGCGGAAAACCTCTGTTGAGAATTTCATTTTTCATGTAATCCAGTATTTCCTGCTGTTTTTTGCTGATTCTGCCATATGTCATATGTATTTACCTCCCTGGGTTAAAGTTTATCTGCTGCCGGATATGATATGACAGCGTCACGAAATTATATTTTGAATATTATAACATACTTTTGCGAAAATAGCAAACGGATATTCGGAAAGTATGTTCGCCCGTTTTAGAGCTTGTATTCAGGAAAAGAAAATGTTACAATAAAACGGATTTTAAGAGATGAAAGATGTAAAGGAGGCATTCATTTGCCTGATAATAAAACGCATTCCAGCAGCACACCTGGAATACTGGCAAAACTTCGTAAAATTTTTGGTCTGAACATTGGAACGGTAATGTTTGGAGCGATACTTATCTATATGATTTTCAGTGTGATTCTTTATCTTACGGCTTCTCATATGGAGTCCTATCAGGTTCCGTCAGGTCCTTTGTCCATGAATGAAACATACACCGGATTGTCTATTATGACAGAAAATGTAGTACAGGCAGATGCTGGTGGGTATGTTACCTATTATGCAAGAGAGGGAACCAAGATCAATGCAAATGGAGCTGTATACAGTTTAAACAGCTCCAAGGCTGCGGGCAGCGGTTCTTCTCTGAGTAAGGAGGAGCTGACGGATATCCGCAGTAATATGCAGAGTTTTTCCAAAGGGTTTGATGCAAGTAAATTTAACAGTACATACAGTTTTAAATATCAGCTGAACGGAAGCATTCTTCAGTATGCTTCTGATAACTCCAGTGTATCTACGACCAGTACAGTGAACGAAGACGGGGAGGAAGTTACAACAACTACAACAACAGCTTCCAGTGACCCGAATATACGTCGTGCCCAGACAGACGGTATTATTTTGTATTCTACGGATGGATATGAATCCAAAACCGTCGATACCGTTACAGCAGCTGATTTTGATCAGAATTCTTATCAGGAAACAGATCTGAAAACAGATGGCCAGGTAAATGCCGGAGACGATATTTATACAATTATCACGGATGAACGATGGAGTCTTTTGATTCCGTTAAGTGAAAAACAGGCTGCCAATCTGAAAGACCGCACATCCATACGTGTTAAATTTTTAAAAGATGATCTGACTCAGACCGGAGATTTTTCCATTAAGGAGATTGATGGATCTAAATATGGAAAGATTGATTTCAATAAAGGTCTTATCCGTTATGCATCGGATCGTTTCCTTGAAATAGAACTGGTTACCAATAATGTGACCGGACTGAAAGTTCCGTTATCATCTATAGTAACGAAGGAATTTTATGCAATTCCCTCGAAATATATGACAACGGATAAAGATACACAGCAGTCAGGCTTTATGCTTTCAGGCAGAAACAAAAAAGGAAACAGCATTACAACGTTTATAAATACGGGTATTTACGGACGTGATGAGGCTACGGATGAAAAAACACAGAAAGTAAGTTATATTTATTACGTTGATAAAAGTAAATTCAATGAAGGCGATGCAATCATTGATCCGGACAGCGGAGAAAAGTTTGTAATCGGAGATACAGAAGTTCTGGAGGGCGTTTACTGCATCAACCAAGGGTATGCTGTATTTCGCAGAATTGAAATTCTGGATGAAAATGAAGAATACGCGGTTGTTTCCAAAGAAACATATAATGGACTTGTCAGATATGACCGTATTGTAAAAAATGCAGATAAAGTAAGTGAACAAGATATACTCTATTAATAAAGGAGGCTTTCGGCTATGGTAGCGGAAAATTTAGTACAGGTACAAAAAAATATTGAAGAATCCTGTAAGAAGGTAAATAGAGATCCGGGAGAGGTGACACTTATTGCTGTCAGCAAAACCAAACCAGTGGAAATGCTTCAGGAGGCTTATGCCGCAGGTGCACGTGTTTTCGGAGAAAATAAAGTACAGGAGATTGTGGATAAATATGATCAGATGCCGTCAGATGTTCAGTGGCATATGATCGGACATCTTCAGCGCAATAAAGTAAAATATATTGTGGATAAGGTTGCGATGATTCATTCTGTAGATTCTCTTCGACTGGCTGAAACCATAGAAAAAGAGGCAGAGAAAAAGGATGTAGTCGTACCGATTCTTATAGAAGTAAATGTAGCTCAGGAAGAGAGCAAATTTGGATTAAAGCCGGAAGAAGTTTTGCCGTTTATTGAACAGATTGCAAGTTTTCCACATATACAGATCAAAGGTCTTATGACAATTGCTCCTTATGTAGAAAATGCTGAGGAAAATCGTGAAATTTTCCGTGAACTCAAGAAATTAAGTGTTGACATTGCAGCTAAAAACATTAATAATGTTACTATGAGTGTTCTGAGTATGGGAATGACCGGAGATTATATGGTCGCCGTGCAGGAGGGCGCTACAATGGTGCGTGTAGGTACCGGTATTTTCGGTGCAAGAAATTACGCAATATAAGACTAATAAGATTGGAGATTTAAAATGGGCGTTTTAGATAAATTTTTAGATGCCATCAAACTGAACGACGATTATGACGATGACGAATTATTGGATGATAGTATTCTTGAGGATGAGGACGATTATGATGATGACGATTTCCTCGATGATGACGATGATATGGAAGAGAAGCCAAAGAAGAAATTCTTTGAGAAGTTTTCCAAGAAAAAGAATGTAGAAGAGGAAGACGATTTTCTGGACGATGAGCCGGAGGAAGAACCGATGAAGGTTTCTGCCCCAAAAGTAAGTGCAAAAACAGCTGCTGCCAAAGCTCCTGTAAAACAGGAACGTGTTTCCAGACCAGCGCCTTCGTCTAAGATCACACCTATGCGTACAAGTAAACGTTCCTCACAGTCAGTAAATATGGAAGTGTGTGTAATTAAACCAACTACTATGGAAGAGGCAAGAGAGATTGCAGATACACTTGTTGAAAATTCTACAGTGATTCTGAATCTTGAAGGAATTGATGTGGAACTTGCTCAGAGGATCATTGATTTTACTTCTGGAGCATGTTATTCTCTTGGAGGAAGTCTTCAGCAGGTATCCAGCTATATTTTTGTACTTGGACCATACAATGTGGATATTACCGGTGATCTTCAGAATATCCTTGGAGGATCTGTACCATCTGTAAGAGTGGGTTACTGATTCCATGGATAAAGAAGAACTTTTTATCAAGAGAATCCGTGAGTTGGCAAACATGGCATATCAGCGGGATATTACCACATTTACGGATTTTCTTAATTTAAATGAACAAAATATTTTAAACAGTCAGAATTTTCATAAGCTGGGCGTAACAGCAGAAAGTTTTGGAGGATATGAAAATGCAGAGCGTCAGATGGTAGCCTTTCATTCTGATGCTCTTACTTTTACATGGGAATATCCCATTGATTGCATCCGCCTGGAGCCCAAAGCAGTAAAATTTTCGGAAGATTTGACACACCGGGATTATCTTGGAGCAATACTGAACCTTGGCGTTGACAGAAGTGTTGTGGGTGATATTCTCATAGAAGACCATACGGCGAGTTTCTTCTGCCTGCATAGAATGACAGATTTTTTTCTGGAGAATCTGTGCCGTGTAAGACATACCACCGTTGTGGCTTCCAGGATAGAAGACCCCGGTGAATTTCCACAGCCGAAAATGACACCAATTACAGGTACCTGTGCTTCTGTACGTCTGGATTTATTGATCGCACTGGCTTTTGGGACGTCAAGAAGCAGTATTGTACATTGTATTGAAGAAGGTCTTGTATTTGTAAATGGAAAACTGATTACATCCAATGGCTATGAGCCTAAAGAAGGCGATATTATATCCGTTCGAAAAAAAGGACGTTTTATTTTTGATGGAGTATCCCGCCGGACGAAAAAAGGACGTCTCGGTGTACGTATTCTGCTTTATATCTGACAGCAAGGAGGAAAACGCGATGGCTGAATCAAAATTACTTGTAAAGCGTGAGGGGGATTTTAGATATCCAATCTGTTTTGAAGAGGATTTTTCCAATCTGGCTCAGGTTATGAGAGAAGAAGGACTTGCGGACAGAAAAATCTGTATTGTAACAGATTCTAATGTAGGTCCATTGTATGAAGCACCTGTAAAAAAAGCTTTAAGTGAAGTAAGCTCTGATATTTCCGTGTTTACTTTTGAGGCCGGAGAAAAAAATAAAAATCTGGATACCGTTTCCAGCTTGTATCAGGCACTGATTAGTAACGGACTTGATCGAAAAAGTCTTCTTGTTGCTCTGGGTGGCGGTGTTGTAGGTGATCTTACCGGATTTGGAGCGGCTACTTATCTTCGGGGAATTGATTTTATTCAGGTTCCAACGACGTTACTTGCTCAGGTAGACAGCAGCGTTGGTGGAAAAACAGGAGTAGATTTCCAGCAGTATAAAAATATGGTTGGAGCTTTTCATCAGCCACGTCTTGTTTATATGAATATGAGTACTCTTTCTTCTCTGCCGGCAGAACAGTTTGCGTGTGGAATGGGTGAGATCCTGAAAACAGGACTGATCTGTGATGAAGAATTTTTCCGTTTTGTATGCCGTGAGCAGAAAGAGATTAAAAAGCTGGACATGAAACGGATTGCCAGAATGGTACGCAAATGCTGTGAGATCAAAGCTGGTGTTGTGGAGCGTGATCCAAAGGAGCAGGGAGAGCGTGCACTTCTCAACCTGGGACACACCGTAGGTCATGCGGTAGAAAAACTCAAGAATTTCACCTTGCTTCATGGGCAGTGTGTGGGAGCCGGACTGGTAGCTGCGGCGTATCTTTCCATGAAACGAGGACTTTTGACAGAAGAAGAATATCAGGAAATTCGTCAGGGATGTGCGGACTATGATCTTCCTGTACATGTAGATGGCCTTATTCCGGAAGAAGTTCTTTTGGCAACAAAGAAAGATAAAAAAATGGAACAGGGTCATATTAAGTTTATCCTGATGGACGGCATCGGAAAAAGTTTTATTGACAAAACAGTTACCGATGAAGAACTGTTATCCTGTATTCAGGAGATAACTTTATGATCAGCCGTGTTAACCATCATCAGAAAATGTCTCCTGGCAAATGTCTGGCAGGGGATATTTTCCTGATGATCTTACTTGTAGCCGCAGATCAGGTGGCGAAATGGCTGTCATATCTGTATCTGAAAGGGCAACTGTCGATTTCGCTGATTCCCGGTGTACTTGAACTTCATTATCTTTATCCGGAAAACAGGGGAATTGCTTTTGGAATGTTTCAGGGAAGTGTACTTTTCTTTGCAATTGTAAGTGTGCTGTTTCTGGGAGTGATTCTCTATGCATGGATCCGTATTCCAAAAGAGCGTTTTTATCTGCCGTTACTTACGATTGCTACCGTACTTGCTGCCGGTGCTCTGGGAAATTTTATTGATCGTTTTTTCAGAGGATATGTGATTGATTTTATCTATTTCTCCCTGATTGATTTTCCGGTGTTTAATCTGGCAGATATTTATGTGGTTGCAAGTGGGATTTTTCTGATTCTGTTTGTGTGTACCAAATACAGAGATGATGATTTTTCATTTCTGAATATTAAACGGTGATTTGGTCAGAGGATGATGGATTCATCTGATTTTGCAGGAGATATAAAATGGAAATATACGATTATACAGTAGAAAAAGAAGAATCAGGTATACGAATCGACCGCTATCTTGCAGAAAAAGACAGCGGTCTTTCCAGGTCGTTCATTCAGAAACTTCTGAAAGATGGACAGATTACAGTTGGGGATAAGGCTGCCAAATCCAATTATAAGGTCAGGGAAAACGACAGAATTCATCTGGAGATTCCGGATTCCAGTGAACCGGATATTGTTCCGGAGGATATTCCGCTAGATATTCTTTATGAGGATGAAGATGTGCTGATCGTTAATAAGCCCAAAGGAATGGTGGTACATCCTGCTGCCGGGCATTATCAGGGAACACTGGTAAATGCGGTTATGGCCCATTGTGGTGACAGCCTTTCCGGGATTAACGGGGTGATGAGACCTGGAATTGTCCACAGAATTGATAAAGATACTACCGGTGCGCTTCTGGTGTGCAAGAACGATACGGCCCACCGGGATCTGGCAGAACAGCTGAAATGCCACAGTATCCGGAGACGTTATCGTGCAGTTGTACAGGGAAATCTGAAAGAGGACGAGGGAACCATAGAAGGTCCTATCGGACGTCATCCAACAGATCGTAAAAAAATGGCCATCAATTACAAAAATGGGAAAGATGCGGTAACACATTACAAAGTACTGGAACGTTTTGGACAGGCAACCTATGTGGAATGCCGGCTAGAAACAGGGCGTACCCATCAGATCCGCGTGCATATGGCCAGCATCGGACATCCACTTCTGGGAGATACGGTATATGGGTCTTCAAAAAATCCCTATCATCTGGAGGGACAGGCTCTTCATGCAATGATTCTTGGGTTTGTTCATCCACGTACCTGTGAATATATGGAATTTACAGCTCCACTTCCGGAATATTTTGTTAAATTGCTGTCAAAATTGCGAAAATAACTGGAAAACTTGTGAAATATATTGTATAATAGCTATATTAAAGAGGAAGCGGAGCTTATATTTGTAAATTCGCTGAATCGGAACAGAAAGGATGTGGCTGTTATGAGTAACAATACAACAAGTTCTATTATTACAATCGGTCGTAAATATGGTAGTGCCGGAAGACAGATCGGTCAGGAAGTTGCCAAGTATTTTGGAATTAAATGCTATGATAAAGAGCTGCTGGAGCACGCAGCCAATGACAGTGGAATCTGCAAGGAACTGTTTGAGCATCATGATGAGAAGCCGACAAACAGTTTTCTTTATTCTCTTGTAATGGATACGTATTCTTTTGGATATTCATCAGCAGGGTTTACAGATATGCCTATGAACCATAAGATTTTCCTTGCACAGTTTGAGGCGATCAAGAAGCTTGCTTCAGAAGGCCCCTGTGTAATGGTAGGCAGATGTGCAGATTATGCACTTGCAGATAATCCGGATTGTTTCAGCGTATTTGTCCATGCAAACCTTGACTGGCGTATCAACCGTATTTCCCAGAAATACAATAAGAACGCCAAAGAAGCCAAAGACATGATCAACAAAACAGACAAGAGCCGTTCCAGTTACTATAATTATTACACCAATAAGAAATGGGGATCTGCCGACAGCTATAATCTTTGTCTGGACAGCAGCAAGCTTGGTATTGATGGAACTGCAAAGGCCATTATTGAAGCCATTCACATTTATGACAGCCTGAAAAAATAAACGTCAGATTTTTATAGGCACCCTGCCATTTTATGGCAGGGTGTTTTCGGTATCAGCGAAAAAATACAGACAGAATTCATCCTTATGAGTTTTGAGAGAGAATGTTTATGCTTTTTTTAGACACAAACCGGAGATGCTATGTTATAATCACATGGTGGAGGAAATTACTATGAAAATTCGTTGGAATCATCGCTACGTGCAGTTAGGTGTGACTGCATTTCTGGTCATTGCTGCCAGTATTTTATTTTATTACGGGATTTTCCATATGAAATCCCTGGTTACCGGAATTAAAACATTTTTCAGCATTATGGCGCCGATCATTTATGGAGCCGCCATAGCATATCTGTTAACCCCCATTGTTAATTTTCTGGAGCGGAAGATTATTTTTCCTATTTTTGAAAAAAGACACAAAACCCTTCAGAAAAAGGGCAGAAAAGTAGTACGCTGGATCTGTGTAATTCTTTCTGTGTTTTTTATGTTCCTGATCATTTATGCCCTTGTCATGATGATCCTTCCGCAGTTGATCCGAAGTATCATGAATATCATCTACAGTTTTCCTCATTATGTAAATGTTGTGGAGAACTGGCTGAATTCCGTTGTGGAAAAGGGCTGGAAGCTGAATCCGGATATGATCAGCCAGATCAACCAGTATTCCAGCAGATTGCAGGAATATCTGACAAATACGATCCTTCCTCAGATGCAGTTCATGATGAAAAACATATCTGCGAGTTTTCTGGATCTTCTTGTTTTTTTGAAGAATTTCCTTATTGGAGCGATTGTATCACTTTATATCCTGGCAGATAAAGAGGGATTTGTTGCAAAGGCCAAAATGGCTACCTATGCGGTTCTTCCGGCCAAATGGGCGACTTTTCTTGTTCATTCCATGCGTTTTACGCATAAGACTTTTGGCGGATTTATCAGTGGCAAGATCCTGGATTCTGCAATTATCGGTGTATTGTGTTATGTGGGAACATCCATCATTGGAACGCCATATGCGATTCTGGTCAGTGTGATCGTTGGCGTGACAAACGTTATCCCGTTTTTTGGACCATATCTTGGAGCGATTCCGTGTATTCTTCTTATTTTGCTGGTAGATCCGATTCAGAGTCTGTATTTCCTGATCTTTATTCTGGTTCTTCAGCAGTTTGATGGAAATATTCTTGGACCTAAGATTTTGGGGGAATCTACCGGATTGTCCAGTTTCATGGTCATTGTTGCAATTATGGTTGGCGGTGGTTTATTCGGAGTTCCGGGAATGATTGTCGGCGTTCCGGTTTTTGCGGTTCTGAATGCGGCTGTATGGAAGCTGATCGGACGTAGCCTTGATGAAAAAGAGATGTCTGCAGATGCTGAGTTTTATAAAGATATTGACTGTGTAGATCCCGTTTCCGGAAAAGCGTTGCCCATGCCGGTAAAAGAATCTGCAACAAAAGCAAAAATGCAGGCAGTTGCAATAAAAGCAGAAAAACACAGAGTGTGGACAGGAGCATGGAACGAAATCAAACGAATGTTTGCATTTTTGGCCAAGTTTGTCCAGGCAAAATATATAGGTTTTCGACTGAAACAGAAAAACAGACGGAGGAAGAATAAACGATGAAATTTGTAATTCAGCGTGTAAATCATGCAGAAGTTAAAGTAGATGGAGAAACAGTTGGAAAAATTGGAAAAGGATTTCTTGTTCTGATCGGCGTTGGCCGTGGGGATACCAGGGAAGATGCAGACTGGTATTTGAAAAAACTTCTGGGACTTCGTATTTTTGAGGATGAAAATGGAAAGACCAATTTATCCCTGGCAGATGTAAACGGGGAATTGCTTTTGGTTTCACAGTTTACTTTATATGCAAACTGCCGTAAGGGAAATCGTCCAAGTTTCATAGAAGCCGGTGCGCCAGATGAAGCAAATAAATTATATGAATATATTATTTCAGAAGCCAGTAAACAGGTTCCGGTTGTGGAACACGGAATTTTTGGTGCAGATATGAAAGTATCTCTGGAAAATGACGGACCGTTTACCGTTATTTTTGATGAAAACCTCAGAGGGTAACGACAAATAATAATAAAAAGTGCTTCCATAAGGAGGCACTTTATTTACTTGAAAATTTATCAAAAACAGGCAATTTTGCAGGAAGTAGCTGTTTATACTACCCATCTATTTGAAAAACTCGGGTTTGTCGTATAGATATAGATGAGTGAGTAACTACTTCTTATGAGGGATTTCTGGTTATCCCAATCTGTTCCTGGTTTTCTGGAAATATGGTTGTTTTTGTGATAATATAAAATAGGTTTGTGACAATTATTATAAAGGAGTTTTTATGGAGAATAAAATTACTTACCACGAACAAAATGACATTGACAATGTTTTAAAGCTTCGAGAAGTTTTGAAAACGCTTCCTCCATTTTGCCGGGATTATTTTCGTGCTATTGATGCAACCACAACGACCAAGACCAGAATTTCCTATGCGTACGATATCCGCATATTTTTTCAGTTTTTATTAGATCAGAATCCAATGTTTAAAGATAAAACAATGAAGGATTTCACGGTGGATGTCCTGGACCAGATCAAGGCTGTTGATCTTGAGGAATATGAAGAATATCTGAAGGTTTATAAATCCGCGGACTCTTCCAAAACCGAAACAAACGGCGAACGCGGTGTCAAACGTAAAATTTCTGCGCTGCGGAGTTTTTATGCTTATTATTATAAGCACGAAATGATCACCACGAATCCGTCAGTTCTTATTGATGTTCCCAAGATCCATGACAAAAGTATCATCCGCCTGGATACAGATGAAGTCGCTCTGCTTCTTGATTATATTGAACATTGTGGGGATACTCTGACTGGTCAGAAACGTATGTATTATGAAAAGACAAAGGACAGAGATCTTGCTATTGTTACTCTTCTCCTTGGTACGGGAATTCGTGTGTCTGAATGTGTCGGACTGGATGTTGAGGATGTGGATTTCAAAAATAACGGGATCAAGGTCACACGAAAAGGTGGAAATGAGATGGTCGTTTATTTTGGTCCGGAGGTAGAAAAAGCTCTGAAAAAATATCTGGAAGTGCGGGAAAATATTACACCTCTGGCCGGCCATGAGCATGCACTCTTCTATTCTACCCAGCGTCGCCGGATCGGTGTCCAGGCTATCGAGAATCTGGTGAAAAAATATGCCAGAGAGATCACAACTACCAAAAAGATCACGCCTCACAAGCTGCGAAGTACATATGGCACAGCGCTTTATCAGGAAACCGGCGATATTTATCTTGTAGCGGATGTTCTTGGACATAAGGATGTCAATACTACCAAGAAGCATTATGCGGCTCTGGACGATGCCAGGCGGCGTCAGGCGGCCAAGGCTGTACGGCTTCGTGAGGACTGATAAGCTGCGTAGCAATTATTTGGTTATGAGCAAGTAGCGAAGCGGATTGCGAATATCCGCTTGACGTATCCTGAGATGTATGGGTGTAAATAATAATATAGAGGTGGTTGGTTCACATAATATACGTTATGTAAATCGACCGCCTCTATATTTATATACGTTTTATATCCACTATTAAAACAGATATAGAATATTATTTATCAAAATCCGTTTCAAATACGCCTTCTGGAGTACGCATGGTAAGAACACCCAGATTAAACTCGCTGTCCATGATCGTGATATGATATTCAAAGATCACATCATCATCAAACTTGGAAAGCAGCACATAACTTCCGTTTTCCTTTCCGTCAATCTGATCACAGATGTCATCGTAAACCTCTTCTCCGGAAATCTTTCGCGGGTATCCGCTTTCCTTGATCTTCTCCTCGATCGCTTTATATAATTCTTCCATACTTTATCCATATCCTTTCTGAAATTAATTTGCTGATAAACCAGATATGTTTTTATCATACCAGATTTATCAGCAAAAATCAGCAAATATTTGGTTGTTTCCGATAAATTTTCAGAGAAATACAGGCTGTATAATTTGTATCATATGAAGGATCTTATTTCTTCTCGTAAAGGAATTCTTCCGGCAGAGTTACTTTGAAATCTTTTGCAAGGGCACGGAAATCATTCGGTGTGATAGTCTGCAGTTTCTGTGGAGCCATGGATAAGATCTTAACCAGAATCTCTGCGGATTTTTCAACAGTATGAAGAAGGCCGAAGGTCAGGTCAAAGTCCTCGCCGGAGCAGAACATTCCATGATGTGCCCAGATGACGACGTCATATTTTTTCATCAGTTCTGCGGTTTTGACAGCGATATCTCTTCCGCCTGGAACCATCCATCCGATGACACCAACACCATCCGGGAATACTACCGGACACTCCGTTGCAGATTCCCAGAGTTCACGGGTGAATACTTTGTCATCCAGAGGAAGAACAAAGGTAAGTGCAATGGTATTGGTAGTATGTGCATGGTAAATAACACGATGTTTTCCGTTGGTAAGTTTTTTCTTTACTTCATGGTTCATCAGATGAGTTGGAAGCTCACTGGTCGGACGGCCACCTTCCACCAGTCCCCAGCGAATACGGTAATTTGTTCCTGTTTCGTCAAGCTCGATGATCGCAAGACATACTTCCGGGTCAACGATAATATTACGGAAATATTTGCCGCTTCCGGTTACCAGGAAAAACTCTCCTGCAAGCCCCGGAACTTCAACACCAATAGGGATCCACTCTCCTGGGGCGTTCAGTCGTGGACGGATCATCTCCACTTCTTCTGCTTTCAGACGATAGCTTAAGTTTCCGCCGTTTCTCTCATGCCATCCCTGCTGATATCCATCATCCGCCATTTTGATAAAGCCCTGTACAAATTTAGATTCAAGAATTTTCATATTATATTCCCTCCGTGTTTATATGTGGTTTGTTGTTGAGATTTCAATCTTTTTATATTGTTTCTTGTTGTTTGTGGCTTTATTATACGACCGATGATGTGGATTTGTAAAGACCTTTTTTGAAAAAATGTCAACAAATCCACACTCACAACACAAAAAACATTGTAAGCATTCAACAAACCACATAAAAGTAAACATAAAGCAACAAAAAAGCAAACAATCAATGGAAATATCATGTGATTTGAATGTGGTTTGATGTTGTTTTATAATGTGGAATTTATAATATTGTAAGAAAAGAAAAAGCAGGAACATTTTCGTATTCTGTAGCTTAAATACTTATACGAAAATATTCCTGCCAGTTTAACCGAATCAGGCAAGATATCCATCTGCTTCTGTATGTGCAGCCTTTTTCTGAAGCATACTGAGATAAGAAGTCTGTACAGTATCTGACATGTGATATCCCAATATGGCAAGAAGATCTTCCATCCTGGATAAAATTTCTTCCCGTTCGCTTTCCTGCTCTGCGATCACTTCAAGCTCCAGAAAGTCTCCAAGTCCCTCTACCTGATCCAGACAGGCGGTAAATCTGCCGCATTTCAGGTATTTTCGCAGTTTTATAACCGACGCTACAGGAGAAAAATCCAGATGGATGAGAATATTTTTAAGCACTTCTGTATCGGATACTTCTGTTTCCAGTTCCATTCGGGACATGGAGACTTTATCCAGTTTTGGACCTTTAAAATTAATCTGAGTTTTGGAAATACCGGATCTGCAGTCTGTGCTTGTTCGGATTCGCAGTGCTTCATCACGTTTTTTCACATCATGGTAGATGCTGTTAAAATAGGTATCTTCTTCCCTGATTTCTGCTGTCTCATGAAATCCCTGATCTGTCAGAAGTTTCAGAGTTTCCTTAAGATTCTTTAATGGAAGCTTGACCTCAATTTCAAACTGATCCATGCTATTACTTCAGAATTTCAGATTTTTTGTTCAGAAGTGCTTCGCAGGCTGCACATGCCGGGCAGTCACAGTATTTTGCACCTGCAGCTTTGATCTCCTCAGCGTGAGCCAGGATCTTTTTTGCGCCATCTGCGCCAAATACCTGAGCACCCATGTCAGAACCTGCAAAAGAGATCAGTCCGTCGATGGGCATGATATCTGCTTCCAGTTCTTTTACGTAAGCAGTTGCCGCATCTGCTTCTTTCTCAGTTCCTGCAGCATCCAGATAATTCTGTGCCGCTTCTTTTACTTCTTTGCATGCAGAGGGTGCCTGAAGAAGATCCTGTGTTAATTCTTTGATTGTTTTTGCCATGGTAATTTCTCCCTTCTGATTATAGCATTCCCGGAAATGATTGTATCAGGTTGAACTGTACAAAACATGAATTGCTGGAATTGCTATAGTAACAGATAAAATCTTTCTGTTATGTATTTATAACAATATCATACCACAACTCTGGATTATTTGCAGAAAATATTGAAACGTTTTTTATAATGGCATGCAGGAGCATCCGATCCCCAGCCCGTCCGGACCAATATGGCAGGAAAGACCAAGGGAAAGATCATCACACATCACATCCATTCCCGGAAAGCTTTCCCGGATCTGTGAGATCCAGTCTGCGGTAACTTCCGAAGTACTGCTGGATGCAGCCATAAGATATATTTTTCCGGCCTCATATTCTTTTTTGAAAGTTGTTTCCAGTTCGTTGTGCATGGCATCGAGCATGGCTTTTCTCGATTTCTTTATGCCTCTGCATTTCTGAAAAATATCCAGCTTACCGGTCCCAAATTTCATAACCGGTTTGATATTGAGAAGATTTGCGGCCAGTGCTGTGGTGGCATTGATGCGTCCTCCTTTTTTCAGATATTCCAGTGTACTTAAGCCAACATAGATCACGGTTTTTTCACGGGAAGCCTCCAGGATATCCTTGATCTGCTGTGCTGTATATCCATCTTCCACCAGGTCTATTGCATCCAGAATAGAGCGGTGAAGAGGTGTGGAAACCCGTCCGTTATCTACCACAAACACTTTATTATCGTATTTTGGTTCCTGCAACAAGGCAGAAGCAGTCATGCAGGAACCACTTAAACTGCTGCTTAACGGAATGTAGAGGATCTGCTCATAAGATGAAAGCATTTCGTCCCACATTTCCATAACCTCCTGAGGGGAAGGCTGTGAAGTTGAGACATCTGCTCCTTCACGGAGTTTTTCATAAAATCCTTTTCTGGAAAAATTTAAGTCTTCCTGAAAAAGTTCTCCGTTCAGATAAAAAGGCATGGGAAGAACATGAATATCCAGTTCCTCTGCTTCCTTTTTTAAAATACCGCTGTGGCTGTCAGCCATAATTCCAATTTTTCTCATATCATATTTTCTCCTGTGTAATTCATAAATGCATTTCTCAATGGGTTTTCTTCTGATAAAGAGCTACGCTTTCCCGGAAGCGTTTTTTGTTCAGCTCCCGCATCTGGGAAACCTCGTTTTTCTTTATGAAACCATGGCTTTCCATAAACGCTCTGTGATCCAGCTGGTCCATATATATAGAACAATCGGTATTTTTTTCTGCTAAAATCTGTTTAAGAAGCCCGGTACCGATTCCGTTTCTGCGATAATCTTTGCTCACATAAAGAAAGAGGATATTTGGGGAAGCGGAGTTTTCGCTGGAAATGGTCAATTGTTTTTTCATATCCTGAAGTTTGTTGAAATGTTCCAGATTCTTGCGGCCTTCTCTGGTAAGTTTCAGGCGCAGGAAATGATAGCCTTTTTTCAGACGAAAAACCGGAGCAAAACGGACCTTGGATCCTTTGCCGGTTATAAGCACTCCAACTACCTGATCGCGGTAGGTTGCCACGGTAATACTGTCTCTGGAAATCATATAAGTATAAAACAAAAGTCTGGTCAGGCGTTTTTCTGTATGTGCTTCCTCAAATTCCCAGCGGTCTTTATAATTTCTCCGGATAAATTCCCGGATCAGTGGAAAATCTTCCTTTTCTGCCTTCCTGTAGGCAGGTTCTTTTTTTAATAACATATTTCACATCTCCTGTTTTTTTATAAATAACTATCTTATACTTTAAAAGATGATCTGCAACCAAATATCAACTGTTTCTCAACAATTGTTGAAGTTTATAAAAAAATTTGTGCAAAATAAAAAACAACGGAAACACCTCATTGTAGTAAAAATAAGATGTCCGTTGTTTTCATTTTCAAGATATAATAAAGTATTTATTTTACAGTATAACAGTAAAACGGCAGCCACTTCCGGGAATATTTTCTACAGAGATCGTTCCCTTGCACAGATTCAGGATCTGTTTTACAAGGGCAAGTCCAAGACCGTTCCCCTCCTGTTTATGGGAACTGTCGCATTGGTAAAATTTGTCAAAAATATGTTTCATGGAGTCTTCACGGATCTGGGGCCCTTCGTTTTCTATGGAAAAACGGATCTTTTCCCCTTCCGGCATCATCCGGATATAGATCGTACCACCACAGGGACTGAATTTGATGGCATTGGAAAGCAGATTGTCCCATACATGGCAGATGAGATTCTCATTTCCCAGATACTCCACATCTACCATGTCCACATCAAATTCGAGCTCTTTTTCGGACCATTTCGGTTCCAGCATAACAATGGACTGCCGGATCTGCTCATCCAGGCGGTACCAGTTCTGGCGGGTCTGGATCGCCTGATGCTCAATTTTGGACAATAGCAGGATATTTCCAGCCAGGTGTGAAAGCCTTCCGGTATTAAAAAGGATTTTGTCTATGTACTGTTCCTGCTCTTCTGATATAGGCATGTCACTATCCTGCAAAAGAGTTGCATATCCCTCAATGGCACTGATGGGTGTTTTAAATTCGTGGGAAACATTGGAAACGAAATCTGTCTGCAGAATTTCCGTTGCTTCCAGTTCCTGGACCATCAGATTAAAATTGGAATAAATGTCCTGGATTTCCTTCAGATGTTTTCCGGTTTTTAGTCGGACGGAGAAATCTCCCTCTGCTACCTGCTGCATGGCTTTTTCCAGCTTTAATACAGGGCCAAAATACCGGATACTGAGGAAATTGTTGAGAACGCCCCCTGCGATCACACTGGCCAGGATGATCCATACAATGTACGGAACATCTGAAATATGCAGTACATCCATAACAATCCAGGATATCAGAGATACACAGATAAGCTCCAGCATGATCATAAGTATAAAACGTATGCGGATGCTTAAATTTTCGAAAGGTTTCTTTTTCATGCTTTTACCACCTTATATCCAACTCCACGGATCGTCACGATCTTAAAATCCGGATTATCGCGGAAACGTTCCCGAAGCCTTCCGATGTGGACATCCACAGTATGGGCATCACTTGCGGAATCATATCCCCAGATATCATCCATAAGCTGTTGCCTGGTAAAAATCTTTCCCGGAAAGGATACCATTTTATACAAAAGCATGAACTCCTTCTGAGGAAGAACCATATTTTCCGAGGAGGTGGATACCGTCAGGGAATCGCACTCCAGGATGGTATCCCCGATCCGCTGTTTCCGCTCATTGATCATCTGTGCTCTACGAAGAAGGGCACCCACCCGCAAAACCAGTTCATTGATATTAACTGGTTTTATCATATAATCATCCGTACCGGACAGAAATCCCATACGCATATCATCAAAAGCATCTTTGGCGGTAACCATAAGTACAGGAATGGAATCTCCGGCATCTCTGAGCGAACGGACCAGTTCATAGCCGTCCATGTTTGGCATCATAATATCCGAGATGATCAGATCATAATAGTCTTTTTCCAGGGCATTCAGTGCTTCCTGTCCGTCGGAAACCCCTTTTACCGTATAACCGTTTTTCAGCAGGATATGCTGGAAAAGCTGGCGAAGTTCCCGGTCATCTTCCGCAATGAGAATTTTAAACATTTTTACATCCCTATTCTTTGATCTTTTCAATATCCATGTTTTCAGGAAGGATACAGCTTAAAACAATAGATATGATAAACACAACAGCAACTACATTTTCCGCAAAAACAGACTGTATGATAGACGGGAAAATATCCCAGATCCCGCTTTCACTTGCTGTGGTAAATCCAATTCCCACGGCCAGGGAAAGAGAAACAATGGTAATGTTCCGCTGGGAAAAACCGCAGGAAGCGATCATCTGTACACCAGATGTCAGAATGGAACCGAACATCATAATGGTACATCCGCCCACAACAGAATCCGGAAGTGAAGCGAAAAAGTTTCCGATGGGTGGCAGCAGTCCGGCCAGGATCATACATACAGCTCCTGTCATAATGGTAAAACGATTTACGACTTTCGTCATAGCAACCAGTCCTACATTCTGTGAGAAGGATGTTACCGGAGGACATCCGAACAGGGAAGAGATCGTGGAAGCATAACCATCACAGGCAAGAGAACCGGAAATTTCTTTTCCAGTGATCTCACGGTCCAGTCCGGAAGAAACAAGTGCGGAAGTATCGCCGATGGTCTCCGCCGCAGATACCAGGAAGATAATGCAGGTGGAAACAATGGCTCCTGCATGAAATTCCGGTTTTACAGGAAGCAGATGAGGAAGGGAAATAAAGCCTCCGGATAAGATGGAACCAAGGTCGACTTTTCCCATAAAAATGGCAATGATGTATCCGACTACCAGTCCGGCAAGCACAGATAACTGTTTCAGATATCCTTTGCTGAGTACATTCCAGAGAAGACACACAGCAAGTGTGATAGTACCAAGAAGCAGGCTCTGCGCAGAGCCGAAATCTTCATTGTACCCGCCGCCAAAAGATCTGGCACCTACGGTAAACAGTGAAAATCCAATAGAGGTTACGACAGAAGCGGCAACTACCGGTGTGATGATCTTCCGCCAGTATTTTGCAAGGAGGCCAAGGGTTCCTTCCATGATACCGCCGATCATAACTGCACCGATCACGGCAGGATAACCGTAATTGGCTGCAACCGTACTTAAAACAGTGACAAAGGTAAAACTGACTCCCATTACAACCGGAAGTCTGGAACCGATCTTCCATATGGGGTAAAGCTGGATCAGCGTAGCGATTCCTGCCACAAACATGGCATTCTGGAGCAGGATTGCGATCTGTGCCTGGGTAAGAGCAGGCTGGGCTGAGGCTGCGATCAGCGTGATCGGTGTCAGGTTTGACACAAACATGGCAAGGATGTGCTGAAGTCCAAATGGGATCGCTTTTGCGACAGGGACTCTTCCCTCCAGCTGATAAATGTTGTTGATGCTGCTTTGCATTCTTTTAAATTCTCCCTTCTATTATAGAAAAAGTTACGGAACAATCATAACATAGCTTTGTTGCAGAAACCAGAGGTATGCACGAAAAAATAAAATACCCTCTTGCATTTTCGGAATTTTTACTGTAGAATTATTAATCAGGTAAACACAAATGTATGCCATACCCGAACACTGATTACGAAGATGTAACCAATCTTAACTGTATCAGTGTTTTTTAATATACAATGGGGAAACGAGGAAAAGATTATGGAAAAAAAGCATGAAATGATGAGTCTGGAGGACTCCGAACAGCTGAAAGGCAGAATGAAATTCTTTGAGCAGGAGCTGCTGAAGCATCACCACATTGATCCCAATCTCTATGTGGAATATGATGTAAAAAGAGGCCTTCGTGATTCTGCAGGTAAAGGTGTACTTACCGGTCTTACTGAAATTTCTGATGTTACCGGATATAAGCTGGTCAATGGCAGACGTATTCCGGCAGACGGTGAACTGTATTATCAGGGAATCAATGTACAGGATATCGTAAACGGTCTGAAGGACAGACGTTTTGGCTTTGAGGAAACGATCTATCTTCTGATCTTCGGTAAACTTCCAAGTAAAGATGAGCTGTCCAGGTTCCTGGAACTTCTCTCTGATATGGAAGATCTGGGAGGACGTTTTGTACGTGATGTTGTCATGAAGGGAACCAATGCCAACATTATGAATGCCATGGAGCGCTGCGTACTTGCTCTTTATACATATGATGATAATCCGGAGGATATTTCCGTAGAGAATGTGCTCCGCCAGTCTCTGGAGCTGATTGCCAAGCTTCCTGAGATCGCGGTTTACTCCTATCACGCATACTGCCATTTCCGAAAAGATGAAACACTCTTTATCCGTAATCCGCAGAAGGGACTTTCCCTTGCAGAGAATATCCTGCTGATGCTTCGTCCGGACGGCAAGTATACAGAGCTTGAGGCCAAGGTTCTTGATATCGCACTTGTGCTTCATGCAGAGCATGGCGGTGGTAACAACTCTACATTTACCACACATGTAGTAACTTCTTCCGGAACAGACAGCTACTCTTCCACAGCCGCTTCTATTGGATCACTGAAGGGTCCGCGTCATGGTGGTGCCAACCTGAAGGTCCAGAATATGTTCACAGATCTGAAGGCAAATGTAAAAGACTGGGAAAGTGACGAAGAGATCACGGAATATCTGCAGAAAGTGCTGAATAAAGAAGCCTTTGACCATGCAGGGCTGATCTATGGTATGGGACATGCAGTCTATACCCTTTCTGATCCGCGAGAAGTGATCCTGAAGCGTTTTGCACAGGCTCTTGCAGAGGAGAAAGGCATGACAGACGAATTCAAACTTTACGATAAGGTTGAAGGTATTGCAGGCAAGCTGATCATGGAGCACAGGAAGCTGTTCAAGAATGTCTGTGCAAATGTAGACTTCTACAGTGGATTTGTATATACCATGCTTGGTA
This sequence comes from Blautia sp. MSK.20.85, assembly GCF_013317245.1. Classification (NCBI taxonomy): domain Bacteria; kingdom Bacillati; phylum Bacillota; class Clostridia; order Lachnospirales; family Lachnospiraceae; genus Blautia; species Blautia sp. MSK.20.85. Next base: position 81,629 of record NZ_JAAIUN010000006.1, on the reverse strand, counting down.
TCCCGGAAGAACTCTTCACTCCGATCTTTGCCATTGCGCGTATGCCTGGCTGGAGTGCACACCGTCTGGAAGAACTGATCAGTGCAAACAAGATCATCCGTCCTGCTTACAAATATGTGGGACATCATACAGATTTTGTGCCGTTTGATGAACGATAATCAATATGGATAAACGAAAATGGCGGAAGTTTAAGGCTTCCGCCATTTTTTGTTTACCTGTATGAAGTGCAACTCCTGCTTCAAAGTATACATGTTAGCTGCTGCTGTGTGATGCAGTGGATATTTGTCTCATCAGGATCGATCCAATCTTTCAGCCAGATGACCTTGTTGTATCCAAGGCTCTTGGCAGTGAGGCCGATAATTACGCGAAAATCATCCAGAAGAACCTCACTGTTTTTGTATTTGGGATCAAAAAGATCCGCATAAGAAGTAATATCATCGGATATACAGACAAAGGCGGTCCGGTATGAAACCAGATCGCCTTTGATTTGTATATCATCATTAAATTGAGTTTATTTTACTATATTTTTGCAAAAAATCAATATACAGATTTATAAAAAATAAGAATAAAATTAGCAGAAAATTCTGTGATCTGCGCAAAATTACAAAATATTTATAAATCATGTTCTGAATTTTAGCGGAAGCTCTTCAGCCAGTTTACAAGGGAATCATGCCAGATGTTGTCGTATACGGTTTTTTTCATCTGGTCTGTGACCGGTCCGTTTCCTGCCATTTTTGCAAGGATAGCAGCCTGGAGTTCGCCTACGGTCATTTCTTCCGGTGTTTTATCCGGATTCGATACCTCCGCTGCTGTTTCCTGTGAGCTGGAAGCTTCCGCTTCAGGAGTGGATGGAGCTTCTGCTACAGAGCCTGCTTCAGCCGCCTGATTCTCTTCTGTCTCAGGCGCATTGCTTTCGTTCTCTTTTGCTGCGGCAGTTTCTGGAACTTCAACCTGAACCGGTTTATATTCCGGCATATCTCCAGCTGGAAGCCAGATCTCACCACTGTTTGCAGCAATACTGACACGGATCCTTCCGTACTCTACCCGTACTTTTTTACCTGTAAGAGCGCCAACATATTCATCTGCGCTTCCGGTTGGAAGATTCATCTCCGCCTCACTGTCATCATTATTAACGGTAACGATCACGCGTACCCCATCCAGATCCCTGGCAAAAGCAAACTGCCGGTTGGTAAGAGCAAGCTCCGAATAGCTTCCGTAACTTAAAGCAGGCGTACCCTGACGGACTTTACCTAAAGCAGCGATCAGAGCTGTGCATGGATTTTTGGTAACGGCATCTGCATAATCCTTCAGATCAAGTGCCGGTCTTAAACTTGCATCGGAAAATTTCTCTTTTTTTCCATCAATTCCGAATTCAGATCCATAATAAATACTTGGAACACCAGGCAAAGTATAAAGAAGCACATGTACCGGTGCAAAATGTGCCTTATTCTGAAGTTTGGTATGGATCCTCTCCACATCATGGTTGTCCACAAAATTATAAAGATCCAGATCTCCCATATTCTGAAGATATTTTACTGTGTGGGCAATCTCAAAATAGTTGTGATCATTGTGTCCGCTGTAAAGAGCTTTATGAAGGGCGTAGTTGGTTACGCTGTGAAGGGTCTGTCCGTTTACCCAGCGGCTGTAATCTCCGTGGATGACTTCACCCATCAACCAGAAATCCTTTTTGACTTCATCTGCTGTATGACGGAGAACACGCATAAAATCAAAATCCAGGACATCAGCGGCGTCCAGACGGATTCCGTCAATATCAAACTCGGAAACCCAGAAACGGATCACATCACAGATATAGTTCTGAACTTCCGGGTTACGCTGGTTTAATTTCACCAGAAGGTTGTAACCGCCCCAGTTCTCATAGGAGAATCCGTCGTTGTATTCTGTGTTACCGCCGAAATTTACATTACAGTACCAGTTTACGTAAGGAGAATTCTCCCGGTTTTTCTGGATATCCTTGAAAGCAAAGAAATCACGGCCTGTGTGGTTGAATACACCGTCAAAGATCACACGGATCCCTTTATCATGGCAGGCTTTTACAAAATTTGTAAGGTCTTCGTTGGTTCCCAGACGGGAGTCCAGTTTTTTATAGTCGGTTGTCTCATAGCCATGTCCTACACTCTCAAAAAGCGGACCTATATATAAGGCAGTACATCCGATTTCCTTAATGTGGTCGATCCACGGCAGCAGTGTGTTCAGTCGATGTACAGGAGTTCCGTAATCATTTTCTTTAGGAGCGCCTGTAAGTCCAAGTGGATAAATATGGTAGAAGGTTGCTTCGTTGTACCAGCTCATAATATTACACCTCTGTTCTAAAAATTTGTAATTTCCTGATAATTAGAGAAATTACACAAATATCTTCTTTATAATACCAGATTTTTGCAAAATAATCCAGAAACAATTAGACGTTTTTTTCGCAGAAAATCCGGCAGATTGTCAACTGCCGGATCATAACCGAATCAGGCATGTACCCTGAAAGGGGGCAGATATCTGATCAGCAGTATGCTTATTCGTCAAATTCTGCAGTAACAATAAAGCCACGCGGTGTATGCTCAATGCTTTTTATAATCCCTTCTTTGGACTTGATACGGTCTGCGTTTCTATAGCAGCCGGACATGGCTACTGCAGGCTCAATAATGTAGCTGTAGTTTGTAGCAGAGAGAAATTCGGAGATTTTCACTTTATCTCCTACCTGGATCAGTCCCTGCCTTTCCATTTTAAATTTTTCTTCGCGCATAAATATGCCTTCTTTCTGTATGAATATGCAGTATAAATATATCTGCTTCGCTTGACAGATTTTATGAACCAGATGGGATTCGCACCAGAAGCTTCTGGCCGTCTTTTTCTATTACTGTAAGGACAGGAATATGTTTTTTTCGCAGTGCATGGACGATCGGGTACAGAGAAAACATGGCATTGTCTGCGAAAACTGCCTCCGGCCTGTATCGGAGGATTTCTTTCAGCTGGTCTTTTATATGGCTTTTCCATTCTGCTTTTTCCATGGATAGTTCTCCGTAGATCCCGTTCAGAGTCAGTTCCGGAAGCTGAGGAACCGGCAGATGCACGATCCTGGCAGAAGGAAGCTCCGGAAGATTCTGAAGCAGCATGTCAGTCGTATCATTTCCACCAAGGCTTACGATCACAGCTTCCTCATGAAAAGCAGCAAGACTGCTCCGGCAGGCAAGAATGGAATCCTCAAGAGTTCCACAGGTCATGAGAAAACCGCCTTTATGGCAGAAGATCGCACTTTCAAGGCCGGTTACCGAAGCCAGCTCCTCTCCTTCCAGGCCCAGCCAGGAAGAAGGAAAGCTGCATTTATAATTCATGGAATATTCTTTTTTCTGTGGCTGGATACAATAGCCGCCCCGGTTGGATGGAAAGATCACAAAAGCGATATTGGTTTCGGAAAGGCGCTTCTGGCAGGGAATAAATTCCGGAAGTACCAGGATATTGGTATTTTCTGCCGGAGTTTCACCGGAAGCCAGGGCTTCGGTGTGTTCTGCAAGAACTTCTTCCACCCGTCTGTCCGCACGCTCATTTCCAAGGTAACGCTCAAATTTATTTTCCAGGATCATGCCGGCGACACTGACTGCCTGGAAAAATGCCTCGTCATTGCTGCCTTTGGAATCCCATCCAGGATTAAAATTGCCGATGAGCGTGGCAAGTTCGTTTTTTTCACCGGTATTGTCATTGATATCCAATGGCTGGACAAAGGATTCATCGAATTTCTGTGCCAGCTCCTCACCGAGGATTTCCGGCCCGAGTTTTTCCCAGAGAAGACCAAATGCCGCATAGGGAACGCCGTTGTCACGGATACGGCTGTCTTTCTGGTGGTGGTCATACTGCCCTCTTCCAATATCAAAAACAAGACCTTCATAATTTTCCGGAACAATGTTTCCACGTGCGATGGTGATCTCAGGATTCAGATATAAAAGCAGTGCGGCAGAAAAAACATCGTCTGCATGAAATTTTCCGCTGTGGGTAAATGCGGATGCATTTTTCTGTTTGATTTTTTCCAGTAAATGATTCATAAGAAACGCTCCTGTATGTTTATTCTGCCATTCAGTATACCACAGAAATGAAGAATAAACAAAGCCTCCTCACTGGAAGCTAAAAAAGCACTCCATAAGAAGGCATAAATTTCAGATATTCACCGGAATCTGGATTTCCGTAACAAATTTATCGGTATTGTTTGTAATTCCATAATCGATCAACGTGGTTTCTCTGGAAAATCCGGTGATACAGAGTTTTTTCTCTTCAATGTATGCAAGGAGTTTCTGATAATAAGCCGGTGCTTCCCTGTGGCTTCCGCAGAAACGGATGGTTACGCAGGTCTGTCTGGGAAAAGTTTCCGTTTCTCCGTCATATCGGTCTTCCTGATCCAGAAGAAGAAAGATCCGGTCGTAATCCTGAAAAGATTTTTGGGAAAGCTGTTCTTTGGAGATCCCGATTCCGATCTTTCCCATAAAAACCAGAGATTCCTTCTGATTTTCTACCAGTTTTCGGATGGAATTCTCAAGATCCAGATATGTTTTCGGATGCAGGGAATCCCGGAGCCAGACAACGCGGCTTTCGGGAATTTCGACAGTTTGGATCACATCAAGCCTGAAATTCATGGCATCCCGGAGCTGTTCCAGGCGATGGTCGATCTTTCGGGAGATCAGCTCCAGCTCTTTTTGCTTCCTTGCGATCACTTCTTTCTGATGGACCAGCTTTTCTTCGATCACATCGGTATCACGGTTATCCAGAAAAGTTTTGATCTGGGCGAGTGGAAAATCCAGGACTCTGAGATAACGTATGGTGTTGAGAAGCTCAAACTGTCTGGTGCCATAATACCGGTATCCAGTGTCCGGGTCTGTATATTCCGGTGTTAAAAGACCAGCCTGCTCATAGTGGCGGAGAGTCCCCATACTGATATGGAACATTTTGGCTACTTCTCCGATAAGAAATAATTTTTTATCTTCCATTGGAATCTCCTTTGCATCTGGATACAGGACCAGGACCGGCATGGTGTTTCAACCAGAAATAGGCGATCAGGCAGATCAGAACCGAAAGCAGAGAACCTGCCGGCGCTGCCATTCCCATAGGGAACAGCGTATGGGGAAAATATCTGGAAGCCAGATAAGATCCCGGGATACGGACCAGAATAATGGCAATGATATTGTGGATAAAACCAATATAGGATTTTCCATATGCACAGAAATATCCGGTAAAGCTGAAATGGATGCCTGCAAAAATGCAGTCCCAGATATAGGAATGGATATACTGAGTGCCAAGAAGTACGACCGTGTCATCTCCGGTAAATGTCTGAAGGATATGTGGAGCGGTAAACTGAACGATCAATGAGATAATGATTCCGTAAACACTTGTGATCAGGATGCTGTACTGGAGCGTTTTTGCCGCACGGTCATGCTTCCCGGCACCGATATTCTGAGCAGCCAGAGCAGAGACCGCAGCCAGCATGGAAGACGGAACCAGAAAGACAGCGCTGATCACTTTTTCCACGATACCAACAGCAGCTGCGTCATTTAATCCCCTGTGATTGGCGATCACCGTGATCACAATAAATGCAACCTGGATACATCCATCCTGTACAGCTACCGGGATTCCGATTTTCAGGATCTGCGTCATCACACGAGGATCCGGGCGGAAATCTTTTCCTGTAAGATGGATTCCGGTTTCTCTGTGGCGAATGAATATCAGGGCAATGATCACACTGAGAGTTTGGGCAAGTGTGGTTCCAAGGGCTGCTCCGGATGGTCCCATATGGAAAAAGCCAATGAAAACGTAATCCAGTACAATATTGGCAGCACAGGCAATGGCCACAAAATACATGGGAGTTTTGGAATCACCAATGCCACGGAATATGGAGCTGATTATGTTATAAGCTGTAATAAAGGGAATTCCGATAAAACAGATGATAAGATATTGTGTGGTACCTGTCACCGCTTCTGTCGGGATACCGATCAGTACAACAATGGGCCTGACGAGGAGAAGAAGCAGGAGCGTAAAAAGAATGGAAACAGCCATGAATAATGTGACCGTGTTTCCGATAGCTCTGGCTGCGTCCAGCTTCCTGTCTGCGCCGACAGCCCGGCTGATGGTAACGGTTGCGCCCATGGCCAGTCCTACAATAATGACTGTTAACATATGCATGACCTGGCTTCCGTTTGATACAGCAGTGATGGCATCAACATGGTCAAACTGTCCGATGATAAAAAGATCTGCCATTCCGTAAAGTGTCTGAAGAAAATAAGATAACAGGTATGGCAGGGCAAAGTACACAATAGTTTTAAAGATATTTCCGGTTGTAAGATTTTTTTCCATGATTCTCTTTTGTCTGATCGGTCGGATGTATTAGCCGGATGGCAATATTCCCGGTCAGATAACCTCCCGGATATAATTTAAACCTTATAACGGTTGTAATGTCAATGCTTTTTTGCGTGATTTACCATATGAGGAATCGGCTTGCAATCAAGAGGATATTCGCAATCCGCATTCGCTACTTGCTCATAATCGAATAACTGTGAAGCAGTTATTCGATTAAAAAAGGAATCTGCCCTGCGACAGATCCCTTTAAAATTTACGTTCTTTTATGTTTTATGTACAAAATAGGACGTTCATATTCAATTTTATTATAATGCGCAGATAATCTTATCCTGATATGCTGCCGGAACTTCTTCTTTATCCAGAGACATACTGATAATAAAGGAAACTTTGAAGGTTTCACCGATGGCACTTAACTGATCCAGTGTTCCGGTTGCATCCTTTCCTTCAAGTTTGGCTGTTGTAAGGAAGCTGTCCAGATATACCTGCTCCAGATCATGATCCTGAGAGAGGATACCACAGATAAATCCTACGAATTCATCCGCATTCTTAACCGGAAATCCGGAAACATCAATGAGGCGGACTTTGTTGTTCAGCTCATACATGTGCTTGGTGCTTTTGTCTAAGTAAACAATGCTGCCGCTGGCATCCTTCACAGCCCCGTTTACTTTGTCTAACAGTACTTTTGTTTTTCCTTTGCCTTTCTTTCCTACGATCAGTTCAACCATCCTGTTTTCCTCCTTAGACACATATAATAATTTTGAATAAAATTGCTATTGATATGTTTCAAATTATAGTGCATTGTGAATAAAATTGCAAGGGGTTTTTGAAAGAATCTGGTAAATTTTCATCAAACATTATTGTTCTCTCTCATTTTCCATCTGCGCTTTTGCTTTTCTCCCGATCCGGGCGGTACTGTTCATGATACTGGCGCGGGTAACCTTGTCATTTCCGTATTTAAGTCGGATAGAATCCAGGGCTGCATCCAGTTTCTGGCGGCGTTCTTTTTCCCTGATATCTTCAAAGAATGATAATTGTTCAAAGGAGTCGTCGGTAAGTCCGGTAAGTGATACCCCCAGAAGACGCAGCGGCTGTCCTCTCCAGGATTCTTCAAAAAGCTTTCGGGCGTGGAAATAAATTTCGTCGGTGATGTCTGTGGCGTTTTTCAGTTTCATCTGGTGTGATCTGTTCTGGAAATCCAGCGTTCGAAAGGTTACAGAGATGCAGGTACATTTTTTCTTTTTGCGGCGCATACGAGCAGCAAGGACATCGCATTGTTCCAGAAGGATCGGAAGCGCCTGCTCCATGGATACCAGATCATCATTAAAGGTTGTTTCCAGACTGAATCCCTTAGCTTCATCTGGTTTCATTTTTACCGGGGAGTCATCCAGACCGCGGGCGTACCGGTATAACTGCTGTCCTGCTTTTTCACCCAGAAGTGCCTGGATCTTGGGCTTTTTCTCATGGGCAAGATCACCGATGGTTCGTATACCCGCCTCCTTAAGCTTCTTTTCAGAGGATTTTCCAAGGAAAAGAAGATCTCTTACGGGAAGTGGCCACATTTTTACAGGGATCTCTTCCGGGAACAGGGTGTGTACTTTATCCGGCTTTTCAAAATCTGAGGCCATTTTTGCCAGCAGTTTATTGACAGAGATGCCGATATTTACAGTGAATCCCAGTTCGGTCCGTATCTTATCTTTCAGCTCATGGGCAGTTACAATCGGATCCGGGTAAATGTAGGAGGTGCCAGTCATATCCAGAAATACCTCATCAATGGAAAAGGATTCCATCACAGGGGCATAGGATGCACAGATACTTTTGAAAGACCTTGAATATTTATCATAAAGCTCAAAATCTGCCGGAACGGATATCAGTTCCGGGCATTTACGAAAGGCCATAGCCATTGGTTCTCCTGTCTGTATCCCGTATTTTTTTGCAGGGATGGATTTGGCAACTACGATGCCGGTCCGTTTTCTGGGATCTCCACCAATGCAGGAAGGAATTTCCCGAAGATCCGGAAGCCCCTGCTTTACTCTTCGGGTAGCTTCCCAGGAAAGGAAGGCGCTGTTTACATCAACATGAAAAATCAATCGTTCCATACATACTTCTTCTTTCAATCATGATCAAGTAAATTTGAATTGTGAATATCCGCCCGCAATTGCTTAAATAACATCCGATATTCGTCTTCCACTTCCTGGAAAGGACGGACTGTATAATCTATGGGAACACAGACCGATGGTTTGGGCTGCGGCGGTTCTTCGTTGAGAAGAAATTTCAGATCATACCAGAGAAGATCATTATCAATGTTTTTCAGCTGTTGCTCCTCTTTGGCAGAAAGTCCGGTGCCCAGATATTTTTCATATATGATGCAAAGAAGCTTTTCTTCCTGTCGCTGATATTCGGGAAGGCTTTTTTTAAACGGTCTGGGAACATCAGACATATAGCATTCACTGGCATCATGAAGAAGAGCTGCCAGTGCAAGACGTCTTGGCAAGCCACGGGCCATGGCTTCCTTTGCACAGAGGATACAATGCTGTCCTACGGAAAAAAAGGTCTTTACATGGCCATTTCCGCGGCATAAAAGAGAAAGGGCATGTGCGATATCATCTATGCAGATCCGTTCTTTTTCAGGTTGTGTGGGATCAAAATGTTTTCCCGTATAAGTGGTGATACAGTTACTCATGAAATATCCTGCCTTTCTGTGTAAAATACTCGATGGCTACATGGAAATCAATCTTATTGTTTATTATAAACACGAAGGGAAAATGTGTCTACACTGCCCAAAAATAAATTTCATGAAAAACAACAACAGGTTTACAAATACGACTGGTTCTGTGCTATAATACAAAAAAATGACAGGGAGACTGACGTCTATGAAACATATGGAAGAAATGAAGATCGCCGGACTTGCCATGGCATTATGTATTGTAATGCTTGGGATTTATATTGTGGTCCCCAAAGATGGAAACATTTCTCATCTTACGGCAATTCCGGATAACAACGCAGCGGAGCCCGTTCCTGACTCAACTTCACAGGGATCCGTAGATGCAGATTCTGACAGTGCTGATTTTCCAATCTACACGGAAGACAGTTATTACAGTGGATCGGATGATTCCGATGATAACACAGATACCGGTGATCCAGATACCGGAGACGACGGAAATTACGATCAGGGATATACTCCTGATGACGGGAACGTTAATGACACTTCTGATCCAGATACTTCACAGGGAGATGATACCTCCGATAATGATACTGGTGATGTTGTTGATGATGGTACGGATACCGGTGACAATTCTGATTCGGAACTGGATGACAGTAGTTCCGGAGATACCGGAGATGATACCGTAGAAGTCTACTGATCTTCAGAAAACACATGCATAAATAAAAAACAGGTACGCTTCATGAGCAGGTTTGACCAACTCACAGCGTACCTGTTTTTTTATCTGCCTGACAGATGAATCTTATTGTCTGGTTCAGATACTTTTTTTCTTCAGATTAATGTAATCAATGATCAGCTGAGCAGATTGTTCGATGCCCACAAGACCGGTATCAATAGACAGCTGATACTGGTTCGAATCACTCCAGGAGGTATTGGTGCAGGATTTATGGAACTGCTCTCTTTTTTTGTCTGTTTCCCGGATCTGTTTTCGTGCTTCTTTATCAGAAACATGGTCGCGCTCCATAATACGATGTACCCGATGTTCCATATCTGCATGGAGATAAACAGTGGTGACATCTGGCATATCCTGATATATGATATTGGCACATCGTCCGATCATAACAACAGATTTTCCTTTGGTAAGTTCCCGTACCAGGTTGAATGAATTCGTCATTGGATTTCTTTCACCATAATTCATTGCGATGGAATATAACAGGCTGTTTACCGATTTTTCATCAAAGAAATCGCTGTTTTCCTCGAATTTACCGATTTTTTTTGATTCTTCCAGAAGCTTCTTTTTGTCATAAAGCTCCAGTCCCAGTTTTTCTGCCAGCAGAACACCTACACGGTGCCCGCCACATCCACATTGTCTGTCAATTGTAATGATCATTGCCTTGTCCTCCTTATGATGTAATGATTTTCTGTCAGTTGATATTCTGAAGCAATGATGTCATTTCCTGATACAGAACATCTTTGGAAGATGCACCCATAACAATGGAAATAAAAGGCTTTCCGTAAGCATTCTGGCTTAAAAGAGCCAGACAGTTTCCTGCTTTATCCGTTGTTCCTGTTTTTCCACCGAGGATGGTGACATCCTTCGGTGTTGTGGCCTCACCGGTAAGGTAATGGTCAGTAGCGGTTAAGGTAGTACTTGCATCTGAGCCATCCGAATGTTTGTAGGTAACTGTATAGGACGACATCTGCGTGATGTCTGTAAATTCCGGATAATTCAGCGCCTCTTTTAACATCAGATAGATATCATAAGGCGTTGTATAATGATTTTCGTCCTGAAGGCCATGAGGATTGGTAAAATGAGTTCCTGTGCATCCAAGCTCAGCGGCAAAACTGTTCATCATTTCCACAAATTTATCTGTGGAACCGCCTACATGTTCTGCAATGGCAGAAGCTGCATCATTGGCGGAATAGACCAGAAGGCAGTGAAGCAGCTGGTCCATGGTGACCTGGTCGCCTTCCATAAAACCTGCAACCTGTGACCCGGATTCCAGCGTAACATTTTCCTGGGAGATCGTTACGGTATCATCCATATTGCCGTATTTCAGAGCCAGCATTGCGGTCATGATCTTTGTGATACTGGCTGGATATACCTTATTGTAGGCACCTTTTGCATAGAGGACCTTTTTGTCACTGAGGTTCAAAAGAACACCGGACTGGTTATCATCCAGACTGACCGAGTCCAGAGGAACATCCTTGGTAACAACGCAGAGATTCTGAGCAAAGCCCTCTGCTCTCTGTTCCTCTTTTGAGACCAGTGTATTATCAAATTCGGAAAAGGCGTTGAAAGAATTAACCGGGGTGGAAAAATTCCCGCCTTTTAACATGTAGACTCCAAATCCCCCTGCTCCACACAGGACGACCAGCAGAAGAAGCAGAAGAACGGTATTGCGGATCTTTTTGCGGCGCATCCGTTTCATTCTGACTGATTGTGTTTTGCGCCTGGAGGGAACAGCTTTTGCAGATGGATCAGAAACTCTGTCTTTCCCAGCGGAAGCTGTGCGAGTTGCGGCTTTGGAAGACCGATGTCCGGGAGTACTTCCAGGACGTGCAGTTTTTTTCACAGGTTCTTTATGTGTCATAAATATTCCTCTTTCCGAAAGTAGGCATCCTTTTTCTGCTCTTTCTTCTGTAATTCTTTATTATATGCACTGCTCTGCAGTCCTACATTGAGAACAAGTCCCATACCAATGAACAGACTGATCAGAGAGGTAAGACCATAGCTTACAAAAGGCAGCGGAGTACCGGTATTAGGCGCAAGTCCGGTAGCAACACAGATATTGATAAAACTCTGTATGGAAACAATGCTTCCCACTCCACAACATATGATCTTTCCGGCAAGATCCTTGGCCCGAAGGCTCATCCGGATACATTCAAAAGTAATCAGAAACAGCAGCAGCACGATCAGAGTACAGCCAATAAATCCATATTGCTCTCCTGCCACTGCAAAAATAAAGTCTGTCTGATTCTCAGAAACAAAGTTTCCATCATTCACGGAAGTAACACTTGTGTCATTACTGAAAGCACGTCCTACAAGTTCTCCGGAGGCAATCGCTGTTTTTGAGTTGTTCTGCTGTTCAATATCATCCGCATATTCTTCGTTCTCCGGATACAGGAACGACATAATACGGTTTCTCTGATAATCCTGAATCAGTTTCTGATCCGGCTGTACAACAATCGACAGAAAAATAATTGCAAGAGGAATTGCAATCAGAGCCGCTCCTCCGATAATTTTGTAACTGAGTCCTGCAATATAGATCAGAATACAGAACAGAATTACTACAGTAATTGTATTTTTCATATCTGGCTGTACATAGATCAACATTAACGGAATTACCAGAAGAACTGCTGACTGTGCCAGAGTTTTCAATGTATTCAGATCATCTTCGTGATCCATGAAAAATTTTGCAAAAAACAGGATAATGATGATTTTAGATAACTCTGTCGGCTGGAAGCGAATAAAACCAAGATCCACCCATCTTGCTGCGCCGTTGGCACTTGAGCCGAAGAAACGAACCGCCAGAAGCATTACAATATTAAAACCATACATGATCCATTGAAAATTCAGCAACCAGGAGTAGTCCATCAGTGAAAGAAGCAGCATAAAGACTACTCCAATGATTACACCCAGAAGCTGACGGGTGCGAAGATAATCGGCAGCTGTTCCTACAAGATGGATTCCAATAAAGCTGATCGCCAGAAGAAAAACTACCAGACGAAAGTTGTAAAACCGCAGCTTATACTGTTTAATCATAAATTATGCATCCCTTTTCTTAAGTACAGGTATGACAGCATGCAGAACAGGTGGTTCCTGTGAAATCTGTATGGTCACCCTTGTTTCATCAATTACAACGTATTTTTTTACGGTATGTATGAGGTCATTCCGCAAAAGTTTCATCATCTGTGGAGAGCAGTCTATGCGTTCCGATACAAGAAGAAGTTTCATTCGGTCACGGGCATAACCTGCGGAGCGTTTTTTTTCGGAGAAAAACCGCATATTTATTCCTCCCTCTGTGATGAAAAGATAATCTGGCAGTGCTTATTTATCTGCGAAAAATACTGCCAAGCCGTTGGAATACACTGCTTTTTCGCCGGACGGTAGTATAGGGAACATCTTCTCCAATAAGTCGTCGACAGATATTGCGGTATTCCTCCTCTGCCTGTGAATTTTTCCCAGACAGTGGTTCACCCTGATTTGTGGAAATTACAATCTGTTCATCATCAAGAATGGCACCGATCAGATCTACAGCAAGGATTTCCAGGACATCTTCTACTGACATCATATCTCCTTTTGCGATCATTTCAGGCCTGAGCCTGTTGATAATCAGCCGGATATCCCGAATCCCTCCGGATTCCAGCAAACCTATGATACGATCTGCATCACGGATTGCGGAAACCTCCGGAGTTGTTACCACAAGGGCACGATCTGCACCGGCTACCGCATTTTTAAATCCCTGTTCAATTCCGGCAGGACAATCCAGAAGAACATAATCAAATTCCTCCCTGAGATCGTCCGTAAGCTTGATCATCTGTTCCGGTGATACAGCAGTCTTGTCCTTTGTCTGTGCAGAAGGAAGAAGGTACAGATCCTGATGCCGTCTGTCACGGATCAGAGCCTGTTTCAGGCGACAGCTTCCATTGATGACATCTACCAGGTTATAAACAATACGGTTTTCAAGTCCCATAACAACATCCAGGTTTCGAAGTCCGATATCCGTATCCACAACAGCAACCCGTTTTCCCATGGCCGCCAGCCCGGTCCCGATATTTGCTACCGTAGTGGTTTTACCCACGCCGCCTTTTCCGGATGTAATGACAATGACCTCACTCATATTTTCTGATTCCTCCCATTAAAATGTTCCACACTTCTGGTATCCTCATAAAGTTTGTTTAGTCATTCGATACATTACTGGTGTCGCTTGCGGCATAACCAGTGAGAATGGTGCTTTCATCTGCAAGTCCGAAAATGTATTTAAAAATATCATTAGCTGCAAGGCAGGCATTACCGGATGCATATCCGTTTGCGATTCGAACGGATATTGCGTATTTCGGTTCGGAAACCGGAGCATATCCCACGAAAAGAGCATTATTTGGATGATAGTAATCAATTTCGGCAGTACCGGTTTTTCCGGCAACTTCCACACCAAGTCCGTTAAACTGATCATGAGTCTGCACTACACGGTACATACCATCATGGATATCATCCCATATATTGCTGGAAATGTCCAGCTGTCCCTCTGTTTCAGAAGGATATTCCTTGATCAGTTTGCCCTTGGAATCTGTTACACGGTCCAGCAGAGAAAGCTTGTAGATCGTACCGGATGTAGCAATCGTTGAAGCATATCTTGCAAGCTGGCTGGTGGTAAACATATTCGTACCCTGTCCCATATAGGAAGGAACTGCGTTTTTGTCTGAAATCTGAGGAGAAGCTTCAGAAATTTCAATGCCAGTTTTTTTGTCGAGTCCCATAAGGGATGCATACTTCTGAAGCATACCAAGACTTCTTGCTTCAGAAAAGTTTCCTTCGGAATCTTTTCCAAGTTCAAAACCGATCGTACTGAAAAATACGTTACAGGACTGCTCGATCGCTCCACGGATATCCAGAGCTCCGTGCCCCTGTTTATTCCAGCAGTTGATCGGTGGTGTTACAAGATCGAAACTTCCTGTACATTCAATATAAGTACCGTCATCGATAACACCTTCTGACATGCCTGCAACGGTAGATAATATCTTCAATGTAGAACCTGGAGCCGTTCTCTGCTGTGTTGCCTTATTAAAAAACGGACTAGAAAGATCAGTTGATAATTTGGCATAATAATCAGTATCCATATTATTGGTCAGTCTGTTATTATCATAACCAGGATAGGAAACGCAGGCAAGAACATCTCCACTTGTAGTATCAGTAATAACAGCAGATGCAGAACATGGTGCCAGTGCAAGCTGAGCTGGAGTGATCTCAAGACTGGCAATCTTTCGATACATAAAGGTATATGCATCCAGACCTCCGGAAAGCATTGTCTGATACAGCTCATCTTCTTTGGAAAGAACTCCCTGTTCATACAGAACAACACAAAGTTCTTCACCACTGATGGTGTCTTCCTGAAGCATATATTTGTACAGAAGCTTGGAGAATCCGGTATCTGTCTTCAGATAGTCGATAATATAATTTGTCAGTGCCTGATAGATTTCTTCAGAATCCAGATATTCATTAGAAGTGGAAATCTGAGAAATATCAATCCAGTTCTGACTGGCAGCATAATTCAGATAATCTTTCAAACTGATGCTCTCATCATTTTTCCATGCTTTATATGTTTCATCAGAGGTATCAATGGAATCACTTTTCAGTATGTTTAATGTGTTTGTTAAAAGATCATCACAGATATAGGTAAGATATTCCTGCATTTGTGAGTCTTCGTCTTTATATGCCGGAGGATTATCTCCTGTCAGCCTGTTACTTATTGTATCAAAAACCTGTTGCTGTTTTTGCTGAAATTTGGCATATAAATTTTTTTCTGTATCGGATGCATCATCGTTACTGAATTTATTGATATCAATAACGCTGTTGGCAATAAGAGCATTATATACAGAGTAGATTGGAATTGTGATTTTACTTGCGTCTTTCTCTGCTTCATAATCAAAACTCTTATCAGGGGTCAGTTTGGAAAGAACAATACCGGCTACACGCTGCTCAAGAATCTGGTAAATACTCTTCTGCCAGTCAGAATCAATGGTGAGATACACATCGTTTCCGGCTATTGGCTCAACAGTTTTGGAATTATCAATATCAAGAACTTTTCCAAGATTATCAACTGTAACGGTTTCTTCACCGTCTTTTCCCTGAAGCTGAAGTTCCATATACTGTTCAATCCCGGCTTTTCCGACAATGGCATCATTGGAATAATCTGGATTATCTTTCCGAAGAGTTTCCAGTTCTTCAGAAGAAGCCTGACCGGTATAGCCAAGAATCGGTGCCATACTCTCATCTTCCACATATTGCCTTGTGGAATCTTCCACAATATCAATTCCCTGAAGTGCGGATTGATTTTCTTTTATGGCAGCAACTGATTTTTCGCTGACATTCGTTGCAATCGTTACCGGCATATATTTTTTGAAACTGTTCGTATTCAGCTGATAGCGCATGATCGCAATTTCAAGGATTTCCTGTTTGGTAAGCTCTTTGGGGAGAGAATGCGCTGCCAGCTCTTCGTCAGTATAGGCATCTTTTCCGTAGAGTACAATGGAAAATCCATTGCTTCCTGTAAGATAATCCATCATTTGTGCTGCAGTTGCGTTTTTCTGCTCATCACTCAGATTATCAATCTGTGCTTCACCATAAACATCTGCACGAAAACGGTTCAGAGTAAAACCTTCCTCCACATCGAAAGCATAATCACCGTGATCATTAACAATAATATGAAAATTGTCGGCCAAACTGTCCCCGTTTTTGGAGAGAATCTGCAATACCTGGTATGCGATACCATTTAATGCCAGATTTTTTTCACGTGTGCTGTTATATGTTCCACTATCTTCAAAAGTAACAGAATAGGCAAGAACATTGGAAGCTACAACAGTGCCGTTTCGGTCATAGATATTTCCTCGTGTACTTTTGATCACACGTGTTTTTGTGGTACGTGTCTGAAATTTACTGATATAGTCTTCTCCCTGTATGATCTGCAGGCTGAAAAGCTGCCGAACAAGAACAGATGAAAGAAAAACAAATACGATCACAAGAACAGTAGTACGTTTCAGACGGATTTTTTTGATGATTTTTTTTATTTTAATTCCCAAATAGACTCACTTTCTTTCCTTACAGTATCCATTAAGTGGTAGTTGATCCAGTAAAATATCCGATATACGATAATTGTGAGAAAAACCGTATAAACAATCTCGGGGATAATAATTCTGTATATGTAGGTCAAAAATCCAAGTCGGCCCCGGAGAAGAAACTGAAGGCCGTATACAGACAGATTATAAAGAAGATCTGTTCCTGCTACAAGAAAAAGCGGAACTTTCAGATCATCATCATAAAAGCTGCGGAATGCGTAGCCGCTGATATATCCTGCATACATATAAATCAGCGCATAGAAACCAAACAGTGATCCGTAAAAAAGATCAATAAAAAGTCCTGAAAAAAATCCTGTCCAAAGTCCGACTTTTCTTCCGCGCATCAATCCCATGGCTACACACAGGATCAAAGGCAGGTTTGGCGTAATGGAACCAATGGAAATGTAATCCATTATTGTACATTGCAGGAGAAAACAGACAATAATGGTAATAAATAATACTATTTTATTTTTCATTGGACGCATCCTCCGTTTTGTCTATTGCGTCCTGTTTATTGACGGTAATGACAAACACATCTTTCAGATGGCCGAAATCAACGGGTGTAACGATCGTACCTGTTTTTGTCAAGTTATTGGGATCCTGTTGGATTTCGCTGACATAACCGATAAACAGTCCTTCCACGTATTTTTCGCTGATATTTGAAGTGACAATACGTTCTCCCACGGTTACTTTGTTATCCTGGTCATAGAGCTGTTCAAAACTCAGTTTTCCCTCATCGATCAGCTCCAGATCTCCGGTAACAACGCAATTATCAGAAGTGCTGACAGCCATGGCACTGACATTACTGCTGTCATCAATAATGGAACGAACGGTAGCCCATGATGGGCCAACTTCCGTGACGATCCCGACAAGTCCTTTTCCTGCAATTACGTTGTTGTCAACATGGATTCCATCATTAGTACCTTTATTGATCATAAATGTATCGTACCAGTTGCCTGGATCTTTGGAGATGATCCTTGCCGCAACTTTTGGATAATCAGTGTATTCCTGATCAAGATTATAAAGTTCTTTCAGCCTGGTAAGTTCTGTCTGATCCTGGATCAGGATATTATTCTGTTCGGTAAGACTGTTGATCTGATTTTTAAGTTCCTCGTTTTCCTGAAGTACGTCCTGCTTATCACGAAGACTGTTTTTTACATCTCCGAACATATTACTGACACCGGAAATGCCCTTTTCAAAGGGAACAACCAGAAATCCGGCCACATTCTGCAGAGGTGCTGAAGTTGTTCCGGAAGCTGCGGTAGCAACAATACAGCTTCCACAGAAAAGTGTCATGATTACCAGAAGATGTTTGCTTTTTAAATTAAAATGAAAACGCACTTTTTTTCGGATGTTTTTCATTATATATGCCCCTTTACAGTTTTTTCTGCTTTACAGGCTGTGCCCATCTGCGCAGTTCTCTGTCGTGAATGATCTTTTCCAGTCCATGTACAGCAGAAGTTTCGTACAAATCAGAAAGATTAAAGGCAAATCCTGTATAACTTGCCAGATAGTTGTCGATATATGGAAGTCGAGTACTGCCACCGGTAAGGTAAATTCCCTCTTTTGCAATATGATAGGCAATCTGTGGTGGTGTACGTTCCAGAAATGTTTTCATTTCTGCCGCGATCTGATTTACGCAATTGGTGATTCCCTCATTAACAACATAGGCGGAAACAACTTCTTCTCTGGGAAGTCCGGAAACGCTGTCGATTCCTACAACTTTCCGGGCTTCCTTTTTCTGGTCGTTAAGCCGTCCCATGACTACTTTCAGGCGTTTGGCCGTACGTGTTCCGATCTGCAGATTGTAATGTTTACGAATCTCACTGCAGATGGATTCATTCATCTGCCGGCCTCCAAGAGGGATCTTACGGCTTATGATGATCTTGCCATCTGTAAGGATTGAAAATTCTGTACTCTGTGCACCAATGTTTACAACCATACTGCCTTCATTTTTTTCAAGATTGATGTTCATGGCTACCGCATCTGCAATCGGAGATTCTACCATGAAAACCCGGTTTTTTCTAAGCCAGTGTCCATTGACCAGATGATAGTAGGCTCTTTTTTCAATGGCCGTCATATCAAGAGGAACCGAAAAAAACATATCCGCACCAAGGCCGGATGTATGATCGATCTTTTTCAACATGCTGTAAAGTACGATTTCCTGTAATTCGAGATTCGCAAGCATTCCAAAAGCCATGGGAGAATCTACAGAAATATCCGAAGGTGATTTTTCAAACATTTCATAGGCCTCATTTCCAATAGCAAGGATTCGACGCCCCCGGTAGGCAACCATGTTTTTTTCTATGTAAGTTTTATTTCTGAAAAAAGAATAGACTTTTACAGAGCTGCTCCCCAGGTCTACCCCGTAATTATTTCTAAAAAGCATAAATCTGCCCCTTCACTTAATATACTCATCAAAAATCCCCTTTTCCCGGAAACTGATGTACCTGTGATCTCCAATGATAATATGATCCAACAGATGGATTCCAAGAAGCTCACCAGATTCGAAAACCCGTCTGGTGACTTCCAGATCGGCCTGACTGGGGGAAGGATCACCGCCTGGATGATTATGCACAAGGATCAAATTTACAGCATGATATTTTACAGCTTCTACAAAAACTTCTCTTGGAGTGATCAGTGTGGCGGTGGCAGTCCCACGGCTTAAAAGCTGCTCTCCTGTGAGATGATTATGTCCGTCCAGCATCATACAGTACAATAATTCCTGTTCTTCGTGACGAAGCTGTTCCATATAATACTTTGCAATTGTGACAGGATGCTGAAAAGACAGTTCCGGCTTCGCTGCAGCAGTTGCCATACGTTTGGAAAGCTCCCCGATGCATTTCAGCTGTATGGCTTTTACCTTGCCAATCCCATGGATCTTCATCAGCTCCGGTACAGAAGCATGAAACAGACCCAAAAGTCCGGAATGACCTGTTTGTTCCGATAAATTAAGGATTTTATCAGCCAGTGTCAGAGAACTTAATCCCTGTACGCCACAGCGCAGGATCACAGCAAGAAGCTCACGATCGCTTAAAGACTGTTCTCCCTCCCGAAGACATTTTTCATACGGGCGCTGATAATCTGGCATTTCCATTATAGTATCTTTCATATGATTTCCCTTTTCGCTCTCGAAGAAGGGTATGCAAAATTGCAGAAGTTATTTTAGCATAAAAAAGCAGGAATGTACACTCTATCCCGGAAATTTCCACTTTTTTCACATTTTATTTACAGGCAGGGCATAAATGGAAGCTACTGCTTCTGCCACTTTAATTCCGTCCATTGCTGCAGATGTAATGCCACCGGCGTAACCAGCGCCCTCTCCGCAGGGGTAGATTCCTTCTATATTGGAAGTGAGTTTTTTTGGTTCCCGCACGATCCGGACAGGAGAAGATGTACGGCTTTCTACTCCTTCCAGCAATGCATCCGGCCGGTCAAAACCGGAAAGTTTTTTTCCAAAAGCATGGATTCCGGCTTCAATGGAATCCCCGATCTCTTTCGGGAAAATGCTGCGGACATCGGTAAGTGTATAGGCTCCTTTGATACAGGGGCTCACATCTCCAAGTTTGATACTTTTCTTATGCGCACAATAATCTTTGAAAAGCTGTACCGGAACTTTTCCGTTTCCGGCTTCCCAGGCAGCACGTTCCAGCTTTCGTTGGAGTGCGATTCCTCCAAGAACGCCTTCCTCCGGAAAATCAGAAGGATTTACTGTAACGATGATGGCACTGTTGGCATTACGGCTGTCACGTGCCTGGTAACTCATCCCATTTACTGCCAGCATGCCTTCCTCAGAAGAAGCATTTACCACATAGCCACCGGGACACATGCAAAAAGAATAAACGCCACGTCCGTTTTCCAGTGTATGGGTAACTTTGTAGCTGGCTGCGCCCAGGTAATCATTTTCCGGCTCTCCGTAAAGATCCTGGTTGATCATGGTCTGTGGATGTTCCACTCGTACTCCTACTGCGAAAGATTTTGGCTCCATGGAAAGATTGTGCTTGTTCAGCATGGCAAAAGTATCTCTGGCACTGTGGCCGGGAGCAAGAACGCAGATTTCTGCCGGTATTTCTTCTTTTTCATTGACGATGACAGCCGCAAGTTTCTGGTCACGGACCACCAGATCAGTCACTGTGGAACGGAATCGGAATTCCCCGCCCATTTCTTCAATCTGATGGCGCATAAACTGAACGATTCCCACAAGCTGATCCGTACCAAGGTGGGGTTTCTGCTGGTAAAGGATTTCAGATGGAGCTCCTGCTTCTACAAATCTGGAAAGGACTTCTTTTCCTCTTCCGTAGGTATCTTTTACCAGAGTATTCAGCTTTCCGTCGGAAAAAGTTCCCGCACCGCCTTCTCCGAACTGCACATTGGAATCCGGATCCAGGATGCCGTTCTTCCAGAAATTTTCTACAGTTTCCTGGCGTTTATCTGCTTCTTCTCCACGTTCCAGTACCAATGGACAGTATCCGGCTTTTGCCAGATACCAGGCGCAGAATAATCCGGCCGGTCCGCTTCCGATCACTACCGGTCGATGGGACAATGTTTCAGAACCAGGTGTCGGAAAATGATACTTTCTCTCTGCGGTTAACATAATGTTTTTATCGTAAACCTTTTTTAAAACACGGGATTCATTATCCACTTTAATGTCTACAGTATAGACAAATTTTTTGTCCTCTTTATGCCGGGCATCCAGAGATTGTTTTCGGATCTCATAAGTGAACGGCTGATTTCCAAGGCGAAGTGTTTTCGCTATTTTTCTGTGAAGCTGCTCTTCTGTATGGGTGATGGGAAGCTTCAACTGTGTGATCCGGATCATTGTTATTCCTCCTTTGCTGCCCAGATACCGGCGGTAGCTCCACTTGACCATGCCCACTGCAGGTTGTATCCACCGCAGGTGCCGTCAATATCAAGGAGTTCTCCGGCAAAATAAAGGCCTTTATGAAGTCTGGATTCCATGGTTTTACTTTGAACTTCAGAAGTATCCACGCCGCCGGAACAAACCTGTGCCTGTTCAAAAGAAAGGCTGTCTTTTACCGGAAGGCGAAAATCATTGATCCCATGGATCAGATCCTTCTGTGCACATAAGACACGGATCAGTTTTTCCGGAAAAAGTCCGATGAGAAGTTCTTTTTCTGTTTTATAAGGGCAGGCTGTTTTTCTCTGTTCCAGGTATTCTTCCAGTTCTTTCTGGTTCAGTTCCGGAAAAAAATTTATGGAAAGCTCTGCGTTTTTGTTTTCGTGAACCGCTCGGATGGCGTAGCGGGAAATCTGAAATACCGGGATCCCGGATACACCGTAATCGGTAAGCTGCAGTTCTCCCTGCTGAGAGGCTGCCGGAATGCCATCTATATAAAGGGTTATCTTACCTTCTGTCCGCACACCACTCCAGCCGGAAAAAGAATTTCCCTTACATTTCAAAGCTGTCAGAGCTGGAAGAGGTTCGATCAGATGATGTCCGAGACTTTCTGCGATTTTGTATCCACTTTCACTGGAACCTGCAACGGAAGAGGCGCGGGAACCGTTTGCAAGAATCACGGCATCACCATTGTAGGTCCATCCGTCAGTATGGATCTTCCACTGTCCGTTTGTGAAAGACACGCCGGTAACAGTCTGATTGGTTTTCAGTTTTACTTTCAGGCTGCGTGCTTTCATGGTAAGAACATCTACCACACTCTGCGCCTGGCTGCTCCGGGGATAGATCCATCCGTCGCGGTCTGTGGTACAGATTCCCAGTTCCTGAAAAAATTCCAGAGTCTTTTCCACAGGAAACTGTGCCAAGGCATCTTTGACAAATTCCGGATGGGATCCCCGGTAAGCGTTTTCATCCTGGTTCAGATTTGTCATATTACAGCGTCCATTTCCTGTAGCACAGATTTTTCTTCCGGGACGGTCATTCTGTTCCAGAACCGTAACCGCTGCTCCGTTTATGGCAGCCTGAATAGCCGCCATAAGGCCGGAAGCACCTGCTCCTACGACAAAGACCTGCTTTTTTAAGTCCTGTCCTTCGGATTTTTTCATAATTTCACAAGTTCCTTATCAACCATATACTGAAGAGATTTCAGGATTCCAAGTTTAGCATGCTCCCAGGTAAGACCACCCTGGAAATAAACAGCATAAGGTGGTTTCATAGGACCATCGGCAGAAAGCTCGATGGAAGAACCCTGGATGAAAGCACCTGCAGCCATGATGACCTGACTGTCATACCCTGGCATATCCCACGGTTCCGGTGTCACAAAACTGTCTACCGGTGCTGCAGCCTGGATACCCTGGCAGAATGCTACAAGACCTTCCGGTGTTCCAAGGGTGACTGCCTGGATGATATCCTGACGTGGTTCTGTGCTGTTCGGTACCACCGGGAAACCAAGTTTTTCGTAAATGTTTGCTGCAAAAACGGCGCCTTTTAAAGCTCCTTTGGTAACCATCGGTGCAAGGAAAAATCCCTGGTACAGAGAACGGTTTACACCAAGGGTTGCCCCCACTTCCATGCCCAGTCCCGGGCAGGTCATACGGTAGGAAGCGTTTTCCACACAGTCTTTTCTTCCGGCGATATATCCGCCGATAGGGGCAAGACCGCCGCCTGGATTTTTGATCAGGGAACCCACCATGATATCTGCACCTACATCACTTGGCTCTATGGTATCTACGAACTCACCGTAGCAGTTATCTACCATGCAGATCACATCCGGTTTGATCTTCTTTACAAAAGCGATCAGCTCACCGATCTGTTTTACAGAGAAGGAAGGACGAGTCTGATAGCCTTTGGAACGCTGAATGGTTACCAGTTTTGTTTTTTCATTGACTGCCTTTTTGATATTTTCGTAATCAAAGGTACCATCCTCAAGAAGGTCTACCTGACGGTATTTTACACCATATTCTGTAAGAGAACCGTTGGACGGACGGATCCCGATGACTTCTTCCAGAGTATCATATGGTTTGCCTACAGGGGAAAGAAGCTCATCGCCCGGGCGTAAGTTTCCAAACAGTGCAATGGCAAGTGCGTGGGTTCCGCAGGTGATCTGCGGGCGGACCAGGCAGGCTTCTGTGTGGAATGTATCCGCATAGACCTGCTCCAGGGTCTCGCGTCCAAGGTCATTGTAGCCATAACCGGAGGAAGCTCCGAAACATGCCTCACTGACACGGTTTTTCTGCATGGCATGGATAACCTTCATCTGGTTATACTCTGCAGTTTTATCAAATTTTTCAAAACGTTCTTTCAGGGAATCTTCTACAGTTTTACCGAAATCGTAAACTGCGGAAGAGATTCCAAGCTGTGCATATAATTCTTTCATGATCATTTTTCCTTTTTTATTTTATTTGGCAGGCAGGATCCCTTTTTCTCTGCATACAGAAAGCATGTAGGAAAGGATCCGGCTGTCATCGTAATCAAAGTTATCTTTATCTACCCAGGTTACCTCGCCTTCTCTTCGGAACCAGGTAAGCTGGCGTTTGGCGAAATGTCTGGTGTCACGTTTCAGGATGCGAACGGCTTCCTCGTAAGGGTATTCTCCGTCCATCCAGTCCAGGATTTCTTTATAGCCCAGTCCCTGCATCGAAACCATTCCTCTGTGGCAGCCCATTTCCCGGAGCTTTTTTACTTCTTCTACAAGCCCGTTTTTCAACATCTCATCCACTCTTGTGTCTATGCGTTCGTAGAGAAGGGGACGGGGTGCGTTCAGGACAAAGTATGCCAGGGCATAGGGGCTGGTATGTTCTTTCTGCTCTTCATTATGTTCGGAGATCCTGGTACCGTTCTGTTTATAAAATTCCAGGGCGCGTATCACTCGCTTGACATTGTTCTCATGGATGTCCTGGGCTGACTTGGGATCAACCTGTGCAAGCATATCATGAAGAAATGAAGGGCCTTTTTGTTCTGCCAGCTCTTCCAGCTCCCTGCGGTAATGGTCATCCTGGTTGGAACTGGTAAAATCAATATCTCTGGTTACGGCCTGAATATAAAATCCCGTGCCGCCTACCAGGATCGGGATCCGGCCTTTATCATAAATTTTTTCCATGGCTTCTTTTGCCATCTGCTGGAAAAGGACAATATTAAAATCTTCTGTGGGCTCCAACACATCCACCAGATGATGAGGGACGCCATCCATTTCTTCCGGTGTGATCTTGGCGGAACCAATATCCATATGGCGGTAAACCTGCATGGAATCTGCGGAGATGATCTCTCCGTTTACTGCTTTTGCAAGGGCAATGGAAAGTTTTGTTTTTCCCACGGCAGTAGGTCCGGTAAGGACGATAAGAGGTTTTTTCATAGATTTTCTCCGTTTATGATAGGTATCTTACACGATACGTTTAAATTTTTTTTCAATCTCTGTCTTACTCATGGCAATGATGGTTGGCCTTCCATGAGGACAGTTATAAGGATTTTCCAGTGTCAGAAGTTCATCGATCAGCTTGTCGGCTTCCTGGGGTGACATGGAATGATTGCCTTTTACAGCAGCTTTGCAGGCCATAGTTGCAAGCCTTGCGGTAAACAGTTCAAATGCATCTTTGGAGCCGTCTGCAGTGAGATGGTCCAGCATTTCCAGAAACAGCTCTTCCTCTGTCATTCCCAGAAGACTGGATGGCACCGCACTGATACTGTACTCTCTTCCCCCAAAAGGTTCGATCTCAAAACCGAAATCCCGAAAATATTTTTCGTTTGCTTTTAACAGGTTTTCTTCCTCAAGGCTGAGTGAAACGATCAGCGGAGGGCTTACGTACTGAGACTGGATGTTCTGAGACTGGAACAGCTTTACGAACCGCTCATAATATACTTTTTCATGGGCCGCATGCTGGTCAATGATATAAAAATTATCTTCGAACTGTACCAGCCAGTAGGTGTCAAACAGCTGTCCGATCAGCCTGTGGCGGCTTCTGGATTCCGGGGCAAGAAGCCGTTCTTCGAAAAGTTCCAGCTGTTTTGGCGTTTCCTGTTCCAGGGATTTGATCGGCTCGCTGTTTATCTCAGGAGATGTCGATTCGGCAGGTTTTTCAGATATCACTTCTGGATCAGCTGTTTCTACAGCGGAAGTCTCTTTTTTTCCGTCCTTCAGTGTGCCGGAAAACATTTCCTCTTCTTCTTTTGTAAAGGGCTGAGATCTATATACGGGATTTTCCCGCAGAGAACCCATATGCCTGTATTTATCTGTAAAAGAATCTGAAGAACTGTGAGCTGTTTCAGCTGAGCCATAGGAGGCTGTACTATTTGTCAACTTATTATAAGGTATCGATGAAACCGGCGATGTACGTACTTCAGAAGCTGTCGGTGCAATATGGGAAGCTATATTCGCCGTCCGGTTCTGGTGTCCGTACATCTCCTGCCGTCTTTTTACCTCGAAAGGTTCCGGAACATTTCCTGGCTTCATCTGCTCGTTGTGAGATGTCGGTTCGTCTTTTCCCACAGATACCTGCGGGATTAGTTCTCTGTGAGTCAGTACCTTACGAACAGTTTCATAGATAGCCGTATAAACTTCGGTTTCTCTGGCAAAACGCACTTCTCTTTTTGCCGGATGTACATTAACGTCCAGGTCATTACCATCCATTTCGATCCGAAGGGAAACAAATGGAAATTTATGCTGCATGACCAGTCCTTTATACCCATCCTCAATAGCCTTGGTAATGATCTTGTTTTTTACATACCGGCCATTGATATAATAATTCTCAAAAGTGCGGTTTCCTCTGGAAATCTCCGGTTTTCCCACAAAGCCTTCGATCTTCATAAAATCATTTTCATAGGAGACTTCCAGAAGTGCTTTGGCGATCTCCCGTCCGTAAACGCTGTAGATCACATCCTTTACGCTGTAATTTCCGGAACTGGAAAGTTTCACCTGACGATTCTGGATATATTTAAAGGAAATTTCCGGATGGGAAAGCGCCAGCTGTTCCATCAGCGTATTGATGTAACCGGCTTCTGTCATGTCGGATTTCAGAAATTTGCTTCTTGCAGGTGTGTTGTAAAAAAGGTTCCGGATCAGGAAGGTGGTTCCCTCCGGTGCGCCCATCTCCTCCAAAGACTGTTCTTTTCCACCTTCGATCACATAGCGGGTACCGCTGATGGCAGAAGGAGTTTTTGTGATCAGTTCTACCTGGGAAACTGCGGCAATACTGGAAAGAGCCTCGCCACGAAAGCCCAGGGAGGCAATATGTGTCAGGTCTTCCACTTTTTCAATTTTGCTTGTAGCATGACGTAGAAAAGCAAGGGGAACCTGTTCTGCTTCCATTCCGGAGCCGTTATCTGTGATACGGATCAGCTTTTTTCCACCATCTGTGATCTCTACTGTGATGGCGGTAGCTCCTGCGTCAATAGCATTTTCCACAAGTTCTTTTACAACAGAAGAAGGCCGCTCCACAACTTCACCTGCTGAGATCTTATCAATGGTATTCTGGTCTAAAACTGCAATTTTTCTCAAGGTATCACCACCGGTTCTTTATTTTGTTCTGCAGATTATAGAGAATATTCAGGGCCTCCATTGGAGTCAGGTTGCCAATCTCCAGGCCTTTGATCTCTTCGATGACATCATTATCCTGCACCGTGTCAAAGAGTGACATCTGTGCCATATCCACCTGATCATAGGTGATCTTCTGCTTCTTTTTCGGAGCAGTCAGGTCTTTTACCGCTGCGGTGATATCTGCGTCACTGAGCTCTTCCACAAGTTCCTTGGCACGCTGGATCACGGAATCCGGAACACCGGCAAGCTTGGCCACCTGGATACCATAACTCTTGTCAGCGCCACCTTTTACGATCTTACGAAGAAATACGATATCGTCACCCTTTTCTTTGACAGCAATACAGTAATTGTTGACACCGGAAAGTTTTCCCTCCAGTTCGGTAAGCTCATGATAATGGGTCGCAAATAAGGTTTTGGCACCGCAGAGCTTGGTATTGCTGATATGTTCGATCACTGCCCAGGCAATGGAGAGGCCGTCAAAAGTACTGGTTCCACGTCCGATCTCATCCAGGATCAGAAGGCTACGGGAAGTGGCATTGCGAAGAATATTGGCAACCTCCGTCATTTCCACCATAAAGGTACTTTGTCCGCTTGCAAGGTCATCAGATGCACCTACACGGGTGAAGATCCGATCAACCACACCGATGTTTGCACTGTCTGCCGGAACAAAGCTTCCGATCTGTGCCATCAGTACGATCAGGGCTGTCTGGCGCATATATGTGGATTTTCCGGCCATGTTTGGTCCTGTGATAATGGAGATCCGTTTTTTGTGGTTGTCAAGATACGTATCGTTTGGAATGAACATATCATTTTCGATCATCTGCTCCACAACCGGATGACGGCCGTTTCGGATATCAATGAGGCCTGTCTCATTGATCTTTGGCCGGACGAAATTATTCCTCTGGGCAACCAGCGCAAGAGAAGCGAAAACATCCAGTGCAGCCACTGCTTTTGCAGTGCGCTGGATACGGACAACTTCCGCTCCAACCTGATCACGGATACTGGAAAACAGTTCAAATTCCAGCGCATAAAGCTTATCCTCAGCTCCAAGGATCAGATCTTCCAGATCTTTCAGTTCCTGAGTGATATAACGCTCTGCATTGGTAAGGGTCTGTTTGCGGATATAATCCTCCGGCACAAGATCTTTGAAAGTATTGGTAACTTCCAGAGAATAACCAAATACACGATTGTACTTGATCTTCAGGCTTTTGATACCGGTACGTTCCCTCTCTCTTGCCTCCAGCTCAGAAAGCCATTTCTTTCCATCTGTCCGGGAACGGCGGAATTTATCTACATCTTCATTATATCCTTCCCGGATAATGCCACCGTCTTTCTGGGCAAGAGGCGGATCATCGGTGATAGAGTTCCGGATCAGCGAGGTAATGTCTGTCAGAGGATCCATATCTTCGTTGATCTTAGTAAGCAGTGGAGATTTGAATTCTGCCAGGACCTGTTTTATATAAGGAAGCATTTCCAGAGAAGAGGCAAAAGAAACCAGATCTCTCGGATTAGCGGATTTGTAACTGATACGGCTGATCAGACGTTCCAGATCATAGATCGGGTTTAAATATTCCCGGATCTCATCCCGTTCCATGGGTTTTTCATTCAGTTCTTCCAGAGCACCCAGTCTCTTTTCGATTTCCTCTGCATCGATCAGAGGCTGTTCCACATAAGACCGAAGTGTTCTGGCTCCCATAGCTGTTTTGGTCTTGTCCAGTACCCAGAGAAGAGAACCTCTTTTCTGTTTTTCGCGCATGGTTTCCACAAGCTCCAGATTACGACGGCTGGAGCTGTCGATAAGCATGTATTTCTCGGCAGAGTAAGGGCGGATACTTGCCATATGGGAAAGTGCTGTTTTCTGTGTTTCTTTCAGATACAGGAACAGGGCACCGGAAGCGATGATCCCGCTGTCGTAGTCACCAATTCCTAACCCCTCCAGATTTCCCACATGGAAATGTTCTTTTAGAGTTTTCTGACACAGCTGATCGTCAAAGTACCAGGGATCCAGGGCGAATACGCAGATTCCAAGACGTCCTTTCAGATCCTCCACATCCACACCACTTAAAAGAAACGCATCGTTGCAGATGATCTCTGCAGGTGTGAATTTATTGATCTCATCCAGAAGTTTCTGAGGCTTATCCAGCTCTGTAAGAAAGCAGTCACCGGTTGTGATATCTGCAATAGCACAGCCAAAATGATCTCCGATGGAGACAATGGACATCAGATAATTGTTTTTGGATTCGTCCAGTGACATGGCATCCAGTGTGGTTCCCGGTGTGACAATACGAACAACTTCACGTTTTACAAGACCCTTGGCTTTTTTCGGATCTTCTACCTGTTCACAGATGGCAACTTTATAACCTTTTTCTATCAATCGGTTGATATAAGTTTCCGCAGCATGAAAAGGAACGCCACACATGGGCGCTCTCTCTTCCAATCCGCAGTCTTTTCCTGTAAGTGTGATCTCCAATTCCTTGGATGCAGTCAGCGCATCATCAAAGAACATTTCATAAAAATCGCCCAGACGGTAAAAAAGGATACAGTCGCTGTACTCTTCTTTGGTCTTTACGTATTCTTTCATCATCGGTGATAATGTACTGGTATCAGCCGGAAACCCAGTGTTTATGCGGGTTTCAGATGCCTCATATTCTTTTTTGACCCACTTTTGCCCCATTTTTTTTTCTTCTTCAGTGTTTCTTGCTTTTTCCAAATATTTAAACCTCTTCCTAAATTGTCATTTTATCAGTAAAATCAGATTTCTTTTCCATACTTTTCTTCATAATTTCTTATCGTGGTTGCTTTAAGATTCCGAACCTTATAAAGTTCCATCCATTTCTCATACCATTTTGAAACGGACATACTCGAATCAAAGCCTGGAATACCTGGGAGAACTTCCGCCAAATACATGTTTCTTTGCTTTTTCACCTGCTGAAGATTTGTTCCATAGATAGAAAAAGGCGGTTGCCAGATCCCTTAATTGTGATTCTGGCTTCTTACCGCCCATCTTTTCTTTGTCGGATTCCCTTACCTATTTCTTTTCCTCTTAGATTTTTTCCATAACATTACCATCCTTTTTCTAATAACAATAGATGATCATGCATGGCACTGGACTTAATTTTAACACAACCCCAAAAACCTTTCAAGACTGCCGATCTATCCATTTCTGAAATTTTTTCTTATCAATCAGGGTTCTTCGCCCAATTCGTACCATGAAGGTATTATTCTTCATAAGAATTCTCATGGTTTTCTCTGAAAGACCTGTGCGTTCACAGGCTTCCTTGACTGATATAAGAATCTTATCGTTATCTGCTGCTTGTATTTTTTATGTATCATATATATTACAGCCAATATCTGAAGGCAGATGATATTGGCTGTTCCTCTCTTCGATAAAATTATTCTTTTGTCATCTGATTTTAATTTCTATTTTTCCTTCCACTTGGCTATATAAATCCAGAGGATCTTCATCACTTTCATAAACACGTCCTTCGCCTTCTCCGTAAGTATCTTCTATTCCAGTTTCATATTTTTTATATGTTGTGCTGTTTTTTTCTTCTTTATTTACATATAATTCTAATGTCACCGTTTTAGCATCTGGCGAAATTCCTTTGTATTTTGTATTATTTCTGCTTTCTTCAAACACAGTCTCTGCGTCTCCATAATTTGTCATTCTATAAAGCCCCTGATTTCCTTTATCGTCGGTTCCTAGTAAATAATAATCTTCATATTCTTTATTATCCAAATTTCCATAAATTGTACTTGCCAAATCGTTTAAGCTCATTTTTGAAATCGTCAGATTTTGATTTGGAGATATCTTTATTTTTTTATTCACATTTACATTTATGGTATTCTTCTCTAGTTCTTCCCAATTTGATGAAAATTCAAAAATATAGTCATCCGTATCTTCTGTATCTGCAGTATCCATTTCTGTTGGATCAAATAACCATACTTTCATTTTTATATCTGCTGTATTATCTTTAAAAGTTGTATCTTCCAACCTATAATGACAAACCTGACCATCTGTTCCGTTCTCCTTTTTCTCCAGAGCATATGTTCCATCTAACTGTGCTGCTTTTCCATTTATCTCCACTTCTGTTAGTAGAATAGTCTCCTTTTCTTTTGAATCATTTATATTATCAGATATTGCCACCCATAAATTCTCCTTATCAGCAGCAATTTCATCTAACGTAATAGAAATTCCATTTTTAGTAATCGTTTTTCCAACACTATCTATATATGATTCTACATTTTCATTAATCCCCAATGCAGTTTGAATCCACGAAGTAATCTGTTCCCAGGCCGCCTTTATCTCATGCGGATGTCCCAAGCCTCCTATCAATAATGCTATTACAACTCCTGCTGCTGCAATCTTTGCTAATTTTAATTTCAAATTAACATTTCGCTTTTCCCATGGCAAGGAAGCTTCATAAACAAATTTTTCATCTATTTCTCCCATCAGATCCAAAAAATTGTTTTCTTTTTTCATATGATTTCTTTCACCTCTTCCCATAATCTGTTTCTGCTTCGAAAAAGACTGGATTTAATTTTAGTCTCAGAGCATCCATGTCTTTTTGCAATGTCTTTAATATTATCCATATACCAATATCGCCTGACAAAAATATCCCTGTCCCCTGCTTTTAAATCACTTAAAAATTTTTCTAAAATATTCAAAATTTCCTTTTTCTTTATGTCCTCTTCCACATAATCCTTTATTGTATTTTCCAGTTTTTCCACTTCACCACAAATATCCATCATATGTGTATCTGCTCTTTTTGAAGCATTTTTCTTTCTGAAATTGTCCAATGCCAAATTTCTGGTTATTTTTCCAAGAAATGCAGATAATTTTGTTGGCGTTTTAGGCGGAATCTTATTCCACGTTATCAGCCACGTATCATTTACGCATTCTTCTGAATCTTCTGTGTTATATAAAATATTCCATGCAATCTTAAAGCAAAATTTTTCGTACTTTACTTCTACCTGGCGAATTGCATCTTCTGATCTTTCTAAAAATAAATTTATAATATGTATATCTTCCATATCACATTTCTCCCCTGTATATTAGTGTTTTTATGCAGATAGGCTATTTGCAGTGTGCCATATTAATGTTGTCTATTATATATAACGTATTTTTTTCTGTTTGGTTGCACTTTTTTTATAAATTTTTTTGTTACCATAATTCCATTATCACTATAACATATTATCTAATCATTCTTCTCTCCCTGGTCAACTATTAATATCGTAATCTGCTTCTGCAAATAAAGCTACATGCCAAAAATGAAAAAAAGGAGCTGCCATTCAATGTGCATTCATGAACGGCAGCTCCTTTTTAAATCATTTTTATTTAACAACTACTTTTACTTTTTTGCAACTATTTCCAGATTTCACTGTGATATAGGCTGTTCCCTTTTTCTTTCCAGTGATCACACCACTGGAACTTACCGTTGCAATCTTCTTATTCGAAGAACTGTAGGTAACCTTCTCCTGGGAAGTGATCGGGCTGATGACTGGTTTCGACGTAAGTTTTTTTATTCCTTGCAACGGTCACGCTTGATTTCAGTCCGGTGATCTTTGTTGTCCTTACCGTTGTTTTCTGCACAGTAATGGAAATGACCTGTTTTTTGCCGCTGGCCAGTGTAATGGTCACTTTGATTATTATTTGAATTCCAGCCCTCAGCCTTTTCATTGACAGAGGGCTAATTTGGGCTTAACAATTATTGAGCATCCCTTAACTGATCTACAATGCTGCATTTCGCTGCATTATCATACATCATGCAGGGAATCAGCCACCCAAGCAGAAGAAATACCGGAATTGTCAGCAGGACAGGCAGAACGGTGAACCGATACTCAAAGAACCAGAACATACTGCCCAGCATTTTCCCCGCAAGAGGTCCCACCGCCAGTGAAAGCACAAAGGCCACCGATACGGAAGACATTGCGTAAAACAACCCCTCGTAGATCAGCATGGTTTTGAGCTGTCGGGGCGTCATTCCTACAGCCTGAAGCACCGCAAATTCCCGGCGGCGGGAAAGAATACCGGTCATCATGGCGTTGAAGAAATTTAAGAGTCCCACCAGCCCAATGATAGCACAGAGGATACCACCGATCAGAAGGAACATCTGCCGGAACTGAGCAAACTCAGAGCGAACCGTGGCTTTGCTTTCATACATCAAGGGCGAAAACTCACCGGCCGTGAGCTTTGACAGATATTGCTCTGCTTCGGCCTCGTCAGCTTCGTCCGCTGTGTCGAACAGGTAGAGCATCGGAACGACTGCACCACCGCTGTCCCTCTGTGCGGTGTCCACAGGCAAAACTGCGTTATATCCAATACCACCATAACGATAACCCATGGAGTTCGGAAGTTCTACCAAGGCGCAGACCGTGTACTCTACATCTCTGGCCCCATACAATTTTGCCTGAATGTACTCCTCCGGTGTGTCTTCGTTGCACAGTTCCCCGGTGCGGCTGTCGATATATTTCATATCATCCGCATAGGTAGCCGTGATCGTGTCTCCCACCTTGGGGTAGTATTCAGGATTGGGCAGATTGCCGTAATCATCCAAAGAAACCGCAATGGCAATGGCGTTATTGTCCGGCTCCAGCATAGGAGAAATATCTCCGTCGAACACTTGCAGCTTGTCAAACAGACTGTTATCCAGAGCCTCGATTCTGGTATCTCCCATCACCATATTGCCCCGGTGCTCCAGACGGCTCATATGGCTGTCCAACTGCTCGACGCTTTCGTACCTTGCATAGTCCTGCCGCAGAGCATCTTCCGTCATCCACAGGTATGCATTTTTTCGCACAGCATATCCCGTGCCGGAAAGACTGGCCTTTGTGTTTGCTGTGATCTCCTCAATCTGTTCTGGCGTGATGAATTCATCTGCCGGGTTGTAACGGAAATAGTCGGGAGTGCTGACGATAAAATCGGCACAGGTCATGGAGGATACATACTTCTCCATGCTGAAGCCTCCCACAAAGGCACACAGCGCATTGAACAGTGTCACCGACAGTGCCAGAGACAACACCACCAGCACCGTCTTTTTCTTGTTTCGTCCCAGATTGGCAAAGGCCATCTGATGGAGCTTGGCTCCCCGGGTGCTGCGCTGTTTTTTCTTAGTCTGCATCACATCCGTATATTTGGCAGCCTCCACCGGAGAGACCCTGGCTGCCATTTTTCCGGGCTTGGAACAGGACAAGAGCACCGTCAACAGGGCAAACAGCATGGAACCAAGGAAGATCACAGGCGAAGTGCTGATGGTAGTGATGCCTGCATCCAACTGGGTGGAGCGCAAGACAACAGGTACCAGAACAGCGCCGATGCCGTAGCCCAGCAACAGTCCTGCCGGAATGCCGATCAGACAAAGCAGAAGTGCCTGCTGGCGAATGATGCGTTTGAGCTGCCGGGGCGTTGTGCCAATGGTTTTCAAAAGTCCGTAAAACCGGATATCCCCCGCAACAGAGATCTGGAAAATGTTATAGATGATAAGATACCCGGTGAAAATCACCAGTAGCAAAAAAGCTGCTATGGCGACCATCAGCTCTGGATCGAGCTGCGACTCCAGCTGGGATGAGGTATATCCCCAATTGACGCCGATTCGGACGCTGTTGGGATCGGTATAGCTGTCCCATGTGTAGCCAAGATCGGTATCCACCTGCTCCATCTGCCCTTGAATGTTTGTGCCGGAAGCCAGCATGACATTCAAATCGGTGCGGAAGGGCTGTAACCCTGTTTTCACTGCCTGCGCTTCGATGTCATCTGCGTAATCACGGCTGATGTTGATGTAGTGAACAGGCATTAGTTCATCATAGTCCCAATAGCCCACCAGCGTAAAGGTATCTGTTACAGTAAAGGCAGTTTGATCCTTGTCCGTGATGGAATAGGAAACCGTGACCTCTGCGCCCAGCTCCGGCGTTACGCCAAGTAGCTGCAATGCTGCCGTATCCATGGCCGCCTCTTTGCCGCTTTCGGGCATCCGCCCGGTAGTGGGGGTGGCATAGCTCCATTTGGTGCAGTTGGCATCCATGTAGCTGATCTCTGCAGGGGTTTTGGAAAAGACACCATCCACTGTGATGCCGATCACCTTCCGTGCCCCAGCAGCCTTCACCTTTGGGTGGGCAGCGATACGTTCCGCCTGCTCGGGGGAAACATCTTTAAAGGTACCGTGTGCATAGCCGCCTACCTGCCGAAACTGGTAGGTTTCATAACTGGCGTTCAACGACAAGACAATGGTGAACATGGACGTAAATAGCAGCGTTGTCAGCGCAATGGCAAAAATAGCGATCAGATTGCGGCGGCGGTTCGCATAAAGAGATTTTAAGCTGAGCTTTCGAATACATTTTTGATTTCTTACCTTCATCACGGTCACCTCCTCATCGGCCCGTGACAATGCGGCCATCTTCTATGCGGATGATCCGGTCAGATAGTTGGGCAATCTCTTCGTTGTGGGTGATCATCACGATGGTCTGGGCGAACTTTTGACTGGTGACTTTCATAAGGCTCAATACATCCTGGCTGGTCTTGGAATCCAGATTGCCGGTCGGTTCATCTGCCAGAATGATAGCGGGTGCTGCTGCCAGTGCACGGGCAATGGCTACCCGCTGCTGTTGACCACCTGAGAGCTGATTGGGCAGTGCATCCAGACGGTCGTTCAGTCCAAGCGTCTGCACGATCTGCTTCACAAAAGATTTATTTACCTTTCCACCATCCAGTTCAATGGGTAGAATGATGTTTTCATATACATTCAGCACCGGAACAAGATTGTAGCTCTGAAATACAAAACCGATTTTTCTGCGGCGGAAAATAGTCAGAGCTTCCTCCTTCAGGGAGAAAATATCCTGTCCGTCCACCATGACCGTGCCGCTTGTAGGGCGATCCAGACCGCCCAGCATATGCAGCAGCGTGGATTTGCCGGATCCGGATGTGCCGACAATTGCAACAAATTCGCCCTTTTTTACACTTAAATCAACTCCATCCAACGCATGAACGGCGTTATTGCCGGAGCCATAAATCTTTTTCAGGTCTTTTGCCTGTAAAACCTCCATAAATGAGTACCTCCATGAAAAAATCTGTATGTATGAAAGGAAACGATCCTTTGATACATACAGATTATCGCATAGGATTCTTTCCACATTCTTTCCGGCGGAAAATGAAATCTAACAATTTTGAAAGAATGGATGCTATTTCGGCAGAAACACGGAAAACGTGCTTCCTTTGCCGGGGACAGAGGCGACTTTGATATAGCCGCCCTCGCCGGATATGATCTGTCGGGCAAGGTATAAGCCGATGCCAACCCCTTCTTGTTCCTGAACAGCATTTGAACGATAAAAACGGGAAAATATCTTTGCCTGCTCGTTTTCCGGGATACCTGAACCGGTATCCGATATATCGATCCTTGTAAACATTTCGTAACTTACGGTAGAAATCGTGATTGTTCCATGCTCCGTATATTTGATGGCGTTGTCTACGATATTAGCCAGTGCTTCCGCTGTCCATTTGAAGTCAAATGTAGCGGAAATATCTGTATCGTACAGATATATGGATAATCCTTTTCCAGAAGCCTTGGAGGCATATTGTTCTACTACGCTTTCAAGCAGCGGCTGAAGTGATGCTTGCTGAGGGGAAAGTGAAATGATCCCATTTTCCAGTCTGGAAAGTTTTACGAGAGAATCAATCAGAAATCGTAGCTTTTCCGATTGTTTGTACAGTGCCTCCACATTTTCCTTTGCCGATGCAGACAGAGTTTCCTCCATCAAAAGCTCGCTGTATAACAGCAGGTTTGCAATCGGCGTTTTCGTCTGGTGGGAAATGTCCGCAATCAAGGATTTGATTTTGTCTTTTTCCTGTGCCATATTTTGAGAAGATGCTTCTGCGGCAGAAAGATAGTGTGCAAACTTTGTTTCCAAAGCAGACAGTTGGCTTTCATCAAAATTGGTTTCAGAAAAGGAGCCGGTCATGGCGGCGTCCAGCATCCTTTCGATTTCTTCCATCGTTTTTATGACCTTTCTCCGCTCCCATAATACAACAGCTGACGCCGCCAGAAAACACAGCAGTATGATCACAATGCCGGTTTTATTCATCTTTTATCACCCAGCTATAACCAATTCCATAGACGGTTTTAATGTATTTTTGTGCCCCAAGCTTATCCCTCAGACGCTTGATCGTGACAGACAAAGCATTTTCATCCACATATTCTGCGCCATCTGTCCAGATCCGGTCTACAAGGTCTCCACGGGTCATGGTTCGACCACGATTTTCAACAAGAAGACGCAGTAATTTTTGCTCTGTTTTACTCAATTCCACTTTTGAATCTCCCACATAAAAGGTCATAGCCTCAAAGTCAAAGTGAAATAGATCAATATGGATCGGCGCATTTTTATGGTTTGACGCTTGCTTTCGCAGTTGGGTATTCACCCTTGCCCGCAAAACCGAAAGAGAAAAGGGCTTGGTAATGTAATCATCAGCGCCCCTCTCCAGTCCGTCCACGATGTCCAGATCGGTATCATTGGCAGTCAGCAGAATAACAGGAATCCCGGGTGTGTTTTCCTTGACCTCCCGTAGCAATTCAAGCCCACTGCCATCCGGCAGATTGATATCCAACAGGATCAGGGATACACCGCCGCAAAGCAGCTGCTCCTTCGCCGTTTTCAGGTCTTGGCAGGAAATGATTTTCCGATCATCTACTTTCAGTGCTTTGCATAAACCTTGATTCAAACCAATATCATCTTCAACAATCAATAATTGCTCCATATATCTCACTCCCTCGTTACTCAAAGGTATTCGGCAAAGTTAATAACAAGACACAAAAATAACCGCTTCAGCCTCGCAAAACTGAACGGTTATTTTCAATCAATTAAGTATGTGGACTAACCGTCTATCGGCAGCACACTTTTTCTATAATCATATTAGCACGCATATGTGACAATGTCAAAAAATTTCTTCATTCTCTTGGTTATTAATCTCCTTGATCAGCTGTACTGCCTTCTTTGCATCATCGGTTTTCACGAATATATCCACACCATATATTCCAAATCCAGGTGCTCCATGCATTGCAACATTCGCACCTGCTTCCTGGGAAAAAGCTTCTATTCCACTTTGCTTTAACATTTCTACGAGCTGTTCTGTCTCTACTATATTCTGTGCATTATAAATCTTTGTCCATTCTGTCTTAGATTGGGAAGTTTCTTTTCTCTCCTGAACATTTGGTGAATTCTGATTTCTTTTTCGATTAATAAATGCTAAGGTCCTAAGAATAATAAATGACACAATAGTAATACCTATCAGAAATCCCAATGCCAATCGTGTTATCTGTGTTTCTGTAGCTCCCATTCTAAATAAACATATACCATAGATGACTGTAAAAATTCCTGCACATATTACACTGGTGAGAAAATTTCGCCATATAGCAGCACTTTTTGGCAGGCATTTATCCCATATTCCATTATACACCATAATAGCTACATATAGGATTCCTCCTACTAAGACAGTTACTATCTCTCCCAAAACCAAACGAGTATCCACCATTAATAGCATCTGAATAATAATCGCTAACACACCAATCACAAACATTGATGCAAATGCAAGATTTCCAGCCTTTAATGCTTTTTGTTTCACCCATTCTTCATACACCGCAACTTTGTCCAGTGTTTCTTTCATATCTTTATTCATAGTCTGGCTCCTTTCTCCATCCAGGAGCTCTCTCATCTCAACATCGTAATATTCAGCAAGTTGAACAAGTACACTGAGATCTGGCATATTTATTCCTGTTTCCCATCTGGAAACTGTTCTTGCAGATACCCCAAACTTCTCGGCAAGCTGTTCTTGCGTAAGATTCTTTTCTTTACGACATTGCTTTAAAAAAGCTCCAATCTTTTTTGTATCCATATCTCTACCTCTCTTCCACTTACAGCTTACCAATATGCACCAAAATTACCACGACATAAAACGAGAATCCGTTAATTTTCAACCGGACATCTTATGTCTGGAATAAATAAACGGTATTTTCATACCGAAAACAAATACCTATAATCATTCCAACATTCAAACAAGAAGTATCTCTCGCCCAATGCGCTCGGTCATATGTGAGAATGTCACAATTTTTTTAAACTCAATATTGCAAGACTGCTGGCATTGTTATTTCTTCTCATTCAATAATTCTTTTACTCTTTTAACCGGAAATCTATCTTCAATATCAACTACTTCAAACAGATTTAATGGCAATTCCTTTTCACCAATCAGGGAAAGGTATTCATTAACAGCTCTACGATCAACCATAATCTTTCCATGTCCTGCCCAATGACGATTGCTCTCTTCCTTTTTCAGTCCGGAAATCCAATATTTATCACCATTCTCAATATCTATATAATTTGCATAGTTACCGATATTTTTCTGAAAGGCATGGTCATTAAAATAGATTGTTTTCTTACTTTTTGAAGTTTTGACATATCCAATCCATGCCGGAACATCATCAGAATATCCCGTTTTTAATTCAATATACATCAAATTGTTAATCATTCTTATTCTCTCCTGATTCCAAATTTTGCAACATCTCAACTAACTGGAAGTTATTACTTTCTGCATAGCGTGTTTCCCAAAATGATAATTACCGCGACATCAATCAAAATAATTCCCAATGCAATATATACAAAAAATGCAGGCAAAATATTTTCAAGCACGCCCATAATTAATGCAAGAATTGCTATAATAGACATTCCAATTCCCATTGTTCTGCATAACTTCTTTTCATCATATTTTTCCTTTTCTTCTTTTGTAGCTGTATTATATCCAGAAATAAACCAGCTTCCGTGTCCAGAAAGTAAAGTTATAGAAAGTGCAGCAAATATTACAAAGACAATCCACACTATCCAATCAGAACCTGTTGCTAAATCTGCTAATTTCATCTATATGCTCCTTGAATTCCAATTTTCTAAACTCTCAATTCCATCTTCTTGCCATTCAAACAAGAAGTATCTCTCGCCCAATGCGCTCGGTCAATCCCGATTTGAGTTAAAGCCCAAGAGGCTTTTAATGCCCCTTATGCTTTTCTCTTTTCTTTTGCTGTTTCAATTCAAACATTCGCTGTTCTTTCGCCTCTTTTTTCTTGCGATTTCTCTCTTTACGCTCCTGTTTGTTATGTTCCTGCTGTAACTTCAATGCTTGCTGCGATTTTGTGCCAATACCTGTCCCTATTGTCTGCTTTTTTACTTCTCGATGCATCCGTTTCGGATTTCTTTTTATATCCTTTACAACAGTTTCAACAGCCGGACTGAATTTCAAACTGAAATAGTATTGTTGAATATATTCCTGCACTTCGTAATCTTTTGGTTCTGCACCAAATATTACCTTCGCTACAGATAATTTACCATCCTCAATACGCTCGAATACGCCTACCCAAAATGGTTCTTCAAAATATACCGTCAGTTTTCCATTTGTTTTGTCCATAAAAATCCCTCCTAAAATGAATTGAACAAAGAATGGACAACCCGGAGGGGCAGGTTACTTACCCTATTTACATAGGACGGCTGGGCTACCTACCAGCTCTAGCATATCTTAAAAATATGCATTGCGTTTTTATCTTGTTTTTATCATATAAAGTGCAATATCACACAATATATCCTTACAATTTATATATTCTAATTTCTATAGTAAATCTATACAATCATCTTTTCCATTGATAGTACGAGACGATTTTAACATAATACTTTATCTGCTTTCAACACATAATCATGGGAACATATAATTCTGCTTCTCTGAATGATATCACCTCTAACAGAACAGTTTCCTTTTGCACAGCCTTCTATCGGTGTAAAATTTTCGCAGGAACCACATTTTCTGCGTTCCTTTTTCATTCCACGTCCATCGCACCGGATCATTTCATAACCAACAATGTATTTTTGCAATTCATCTTCCGGGATTGTCTTTTCGAGCTTTTCCCCTGCATCATTTCTCAGTTCAAAATGAATATCCTTGCCATTTATGTCTGCTTGCAAGGCTATATTATTATTTAAGAGACCTTCCTCGTTTAACTCATTGATTTCTTCACAATCCAGATTTTCAATAAATTGCAAAATATCTTCCATTATGTCCACAGACAAGCCATATCCTCCAGAGCTGTATTCATAGAATATATTTCCATAATAATCGCCTTATTTTAAGGTTATCGCAATCACATAGTCCCTGGATTTGTAATCATCAGATAGATCATGGTACATTTTTGTCTTCTCCTTATACTGATATCTGTTCTGGTTTTCTTCCCTATACTTTTCATTTTTTATTTTATCGACTGCATTTTGTTTTTCTATCTTTGCTTCCATTGCAGCATAACCATTTTGCTTAAATTTTTCTATCAGCTCGTCCCCATAACAATCACGAAATTCTTCTCTACATTTCTTTAATGCATCCAGCTGTGTAGATAAAAACTCATCAAAGAAGCTTTCCGGAATATGTAGCCTGCTTGAAAATTGTCTTTTTCTCTTTGGTATCGTTCTTTGAGTGCTGGCATATCCCAACACTCCCATAGACACATCTAACACCCCTGCTAGTTCTACCGAATTTAATTCATATACTTTTTCAATCGCATCATAAATATTTATTTCTACACCGACTCCCTGTTCATCCTGTTGTAAAAGATCCAGAAATTTTTCATAACTTATTTTACATTGATCATAAGGTTTCTTAATATACCAAGGTGCTTTTTTCGTAATCTCGGTATAATACTCCAAAGAAGCTTCCCAGTCATCGCACTCTTCGCCTTCCTTGCATGTGGTATACATGCCACACACACCATTGGAGTCAAATCCACACGTTTTACAAATCTTATCAATTCTCACACTTATCACCTCTCAATCCATCAACATTTTTCTGCATAGATAAATTTTTTCATCAATTCTTTCCTTGTAATTATACACTTTTTCTGATGATATTGTTATCTGCAAGGATATTTGAACTGAAAAACACTCTGACTACTAATAAGTTGGAGTGTTTTTATAATTCATATTATATTTATAGATTTACTCTCAGTGCTACACATTCCGGGGGTTGAGGCCGTCCCCAAAGTGCGTTTTGATATCCAAACGCTATGTTTGCCAGGTACTTCCGAACACTTTTTAAGGAAACCATACCATCCGTCCAACCATTTTATATTAATTCTCATCCATATTATCTTTCTTCTCCATCAGCTGTTTCAGCTTTTTATTTATTTTACTTCTATTCTCTTCCTGTAATTTTCCGCAGAATAGATAGCAAAATTTCAGTGCAAACCACCAGATATACAAAGCCTTAAAGCTCTGGAATGCCTGATCATCCAGCATTCCATGTGCCACATTGTTGCGCATGTTAAATCCAAATTTTGAACAAAAAATCGTATTTAAAGCAAATATAAGGTCTTCATCCAGACTTTCTTTTACTCCTTCCAATTCTAAGACAGCGTGCATTGATTTTATTTCTTCAATCCCTTCTTCATTCATGTTATAAACAGGTTCTCCACATTCCACTGCCAGATATCTTACTGCATTTTCTATCTGTGGAATCAGGATACTGAGCGCCGTCAAGAAATCTCCAGAAAAGCCAAACATGAGACCCTTGGTATACGATTCTTTTCTCCCCTCCGGAATCGCACAACTTACATCTACAATCTTTTTTATATCACTCTCTTCGATCAAAAATTTGGAACGAATATATTCAAACGTATTGCTCACCAGGATCTGTGCAAAATAATCCATCTCCATGGTTGCTGTCCGCTCCATATTATCCTTAAGCGCACCTTCATTGATTGTTCCATCGGGCTTTTTCACAGGCCCGCTTTTAGCAATTAATTTTCCTCCTTTTCCAAGGATTGCCGCTGGAAATATCGTGTGCAGGATCCCAGTCCTATTTAATACCTGATTCTTTACCCTTTCTCTTTCCGGAATCGGAATAAATGAAGCAAAATAACATAATGCCTCTTCTTTATCAAGATCT
This sequence comes from Blautia sp. MSK.20.85, assembly GCF_013317245.1. NCBI lineage: Bacteria > Bacillati > Bacillota > Clostridia > Lachnospirales > Lachnospiraceae > Blautia > Blautia sp. MSK.20.85. The sequence goes on along the minus strand of NZ_JAAIUN010000006.1, from coordinate 38,392 downwards.
TCCAGTTGGCGGAACAGTTCTTTTACAATGCCGCTGGCATCCTGTTTATCACTCCATACCATCATCTCCGAAAGGGAAGCTTCTTCTATCTGTGCTATTTCCTGCAACAGTGCCTTTCTTTCTTCTTCCGTACCTTGTATGGTCTTTAACAACTGAATAACCTCTTTCAAATTGTGAATCTTTCTCATTAAATTTCCTTTGGAAGAGGCCCCGGCATATTCAGCCTCCATCCGGACAGCCTGAATCTTACGTCTTCGTATCGCAATCAGTTTAGGTTCAGTAATACACTTTTTCTTCAGCCAGTTATTTTTTCTGCAATAGAGTTCTTCCAACAGATCACAAAACTTACCAATGAGCAGTGCATCGCAGCTATTATCATCGTAAGTTTTCAAGATATTTTCCACATAAGGGATCAGATATCCTGTATCCACTTTTTCCTCCATGGCAGTTTTTATCAAATATCCAATTTTTGCGTGGCTGCTGTTATCATACTCTTCTAATACTTTTATCAGCAGATTCTTTCGCACCTCTTCATTGATTTCCTTGCTTCGGATTTTTTTAGAGATAAACAAGATCCGGTTTATAGCCATGATATGATCTGCAAATGCACCGGTGTTCTTCAAGTGTTCGCAATAAGCCGTTTCTGCTATTTTAGCATTTGAAAAATCATTTTCCACAACCCATAAAAAATCCGATATCTTTGCCTTGTTGATCGGTGCGATGGGATAGCTTCGGATTTCCTCCAGCAATGCCTGATACTCTTCTCTATTTATATCTTTCCGATTCCAAATGCTGCGGGCATAGGAAAACGGTACGTCTTTAGGCGTATCAATCCATCGTTCCACAATAATATCCACCAGAAGATTCCTGAATTCCCCATCCATCGTTCCGCAGAAATCTGTCAGTGCTTTCTCTGCCGTTTGAAAATTAGGTCCTTTTAAAATCTCTGCGATCCGCTCTGCCATTTTTTCTGCCATACATATTCCTCCAACCTTTTTCTATAGGAAAAGTATAACGTATTTTTCTTTTTCCTGTAAAGCAGAAAGACCTGAAATTCCAGGTCTTTCTGTCATCATTGATTAGAAATTGAAATTGACACTCTATTTTATATCCTTGGAACCCATAGAAGCCGCCCATCCAGCCTGAATCCTTTGTATTACGCTTCCATCCCGTGCATCAATCGTAAGGAGTGGAACACCTGCATCATCCATCGTCACGTCTCCCATGACCGGTCCATCCTCCCCATTTCCGTACTCATACTCTGGCTCTTTGGATGTCCAGGTTCCATAAAAATCCCACACCGGGATCAGGACTGCTTCGGTATCGCTGCCTTCACTGTCTGGCATGCACATATAACCCAGCTGTACCTTTGTTATGGCTATCTCCGCACTCTGTGCATCAATGGACGGATAACGGTAGTGGCTTCCTCCATCGACAGAGATCAGCCGATTCTTGTCTTCTGTCATGACCTGCAAAGTGATCGTTTTTTCAAAGATATCCTTGACCTCATCAAAAGGAAGTAAGAACAGCCTCTCATCGGAAGCATTCGATGCTTCTATGGGATTTCGGTGCAGAAAACTCTGAAGTGTCCCACTGCAAAAGTCCATCGTCAGTACTTCATTTTCCCATCCTTCAGACTGTCCTTCATGAAGGGTTCCATCTTCGTTTTCCCATTCAAGAGCCTGTTCATTAACAGGCAGAGAGGTTTCCCTCACATAATTAACCGGAACCCCGTCTATCATCCGTTCAAAAATGAAATCATCTTTTTCCAGGGTAGTGCTTCCTTCAGTAAGTGCTTTTGAGGAACTTTCAAATATCTCCCAGTCTCCGGACACAAGACCTGAAACCTTCTCCTTTGCTTCCTTTTCAGACACTTTCCCGCTTCCTGCCTTTATATAATTTTGAAAGCGTTCTTCCCTTTCTTTTTTCTCGCTCGATTCCAGGGTCATGTCTCCACAATCGTCAAAGATAAACTTCGCTATCCCACATCCGAGTTCCTCCACATCCGATACCTGTTCACTCTGTGTATAAGAATACCGATAGGTCAGTCCATCTACTGTATATGTCCCCGCCTGTTCGTTCTCATTCTTCTCTTCCTGCATGGACTGTCCTTTTCCGAATGTGTCTTTTATTTTATTCTGTTCTTCTTCAGAAATCGCCATTCTTTTTACCTTTTTTAAACAGATTGCATCTACCTCCGGCACTTTTACCGGTGCATCCGCTGTCAGGGTAAAATTCATCGGGGTTTCTTTATCCTCCCGGTCCGCTGATCTTAGATCTGCCTGGATCGTTGTCTGGTATGTTTCCGGTGCCTGTACCTGTTCGGTAACGGTTTTCTGAACTGTCTCCTTTTTCTCTTCTTTTTTCTGTTCTGTCTGATCCTTTTCTTCCACAACAGCAGACTGGACAACACGGTCACATCCGGATAATGTCAAAAGATTCATACACAGAACGGCTCCCATAAACATTTTTATTTTCTTCATCCTTTTTCCATCCTTTCCTTTCGGTATTAAAAAAGGTACCCTCTTCTTATGAGAAAAGAGTACCATATTGCTTCGCCGATGTATTCATCAAGATGTAAACAAATTGTAAATCAGAAGATGGCTCTTACCGTGGTCCCCTCTCTCTGTCTGCTTTCGATTTTCAAGCATCCGCCATGGATTTCAGCCACCTTCACACAGAGTGCCAGCCCAAGTCCGGATCCGCCTTCTTTTCGGCTTCGTGATTTGTCCACCATATAGAATGCATCTGTGATCTTTCCCAGTTCTTCCTCCGGGATCCCCATTCCGGTATCCGACACCTCAAAGATCTTTTTTCCAGCTTTCTCATAAGCCTTTACCCAAATGCTTCCACCGGCATCCGTAGCCTTTAGGGCATTGTCGATCAGGTTTATCAGAAGGCTTTCCATCAAGGCCGGATCCATTTTCATGGAAAAAGCTTCACATTCCATCTTGAGATGCACCGCTTTCTTTTCTGCCTGTTCTTTTTCCATGTCTATGACATGGTTTAAAAGGTCACCTGCCATGGTCATTTCCATCTGTATGGCATGGTTCTGATAAAGCCCCAGCATCTGCAGCATCTTCCCAGAAAGAGCCTCCAGGCGCTTTCCCTCCCGGTTGATATGTTCCAGTGCCCGGTCTTTCTGTTCATCTTTCAGCTTTACATGGCGCAGGGTATCCGAATACCCGATAATGGACGTTAACGGGGTACGCATTTCATGGGAAAGTGCCCCCATGAGCAGCTCCTGTTTCTCTGCCACTTCCTGTAACTTCTCCATCTGTTCCACAGTTCTTCGCATCATCATATAAATAAAAAGGCCGGCGATCAGGAACACAGCCAGATAAATTCCCAAAAACCAGACAGCGGTCTGTCTCAGCTCTGCAAAAAGCCCTGTGACTTCCCGGACAGAGAGGACTTCGTATCCTTCCGGTCTGGATAATGGTTCCAGCTGGAGAAGGAGGTATTTCTGTCCCAGTTTCTGTATCTTGTAGGCATACGGATCTCCTTCATCCTTTAAGCCTAAGTTTTCGAGCCCCACCACTTTATAATCTGTCAGGTTTTCAATGACGGCATTGCTTTTTCGGTCGATCAGGGCCATGCCTTCCCCACAGCATCGCTGGAACTGAAAGCCCATATAAGCCTGCTTTCCAGTCTCGGACATCTGCTCATATTTGCTGTTATCCCAAAATTGTTCCAGGAGTATCTTGCCATTTTCCAGCTGTCTTCCGTAGGTCTCTGCAGCATTATTGAGGCTTCGTTTTCCTGTGATATAAAGACTTAGCGTTCCCACTGGGATCAGGGCACATAATAGCGTTACCAGCATAAGAAGTACCGTTCGTTTCCACAGCTTCATCCTTATTCCTCCAGACGGTATCCAAGTTTCGGGATCGTCCTGATCTCATCATAAAGTTCCAGCTTTTTTCTGAGCTGTCCGATATGGACATCCACCGTCCTGCTTTCTCCCAGGTAGTTTTCTCCCCAGACCCGTTTTAACAGTTCTTCCCTTCCAAGCGCAATGTTCTTATTTTGCAGGAGCAGCACAAAGAGGTCATATTCCATTGGCTTTAGGCTTACCGGAAGCCCGTCTTTGTAGACCTGATGGCTTTGCATGTCCACCAGGATGTTCCGGACCGTTAAGACTTTCTTGGCCCGTCCCGTCCTCTCCAGCACCTTCTCAATGCGTACCAGAAGTTCCAGCATCTCAAAAGGCTTTACCATATAATCTTCCGCACCCAGCTTTAATCCCTTCACCTTGGAAGCCACATCATCCTTTGCAGTCAGGTAGAGCACCGGAAGCTTCTTCTTTTTAAAATCCTCCATCAATGCAAACCCGTCTTTTCCCGGCAGCATGATATCCACTACTGCCAGGTCCGCGTCCTCCTGCCATAAGAGCAGCCTCTGGGCTTCTTCCCCATCATACGCTGCCACAGTCTCATACCCTGCTGCCTCCAGGTTCATGCACAGCAATTCTGAAATTGCACGGTCATCTTCTATCACCAAAATTTTATTTTTCATTCCCGCTGCCACCTCTAACGCTTTTCTATAGTATAGTTTTTTAAATCCCAGGTCTACATTGCATTTGTTCTTGTTTTCTCATCATTTATACGCATCAGGGCACGATAATGTGACCAGCTCAATTCAGGGCACAGTGTGTCTCGAATTAGAAAAGTACAATAAAACTGAAATTATAGATTTTTGTCCCTTTTCTTTTTTGCCATTACGAATCCAAACATTAAAATCAAGTTCATAAACAGTACAACTATGCCACCTTCAATTTTACAGCTGCCACCCGACAAAATTGAATTTCCACTAATTACCATGTTGAACAAATGCGGATAATCTTCTGCTAATGATACTCCACCCAAAATAATTGCACCAACTCCATTCCATAAAAAATGGATTACAATCGGAGCAACTAAGGATTCCGTGTATTCCAAAACTGCCGTCACGAAAAGACTCATCGTTATAACGTTTAGTACAGGAAGTATTCCTGCCTCAAAAGCCCCACCATGTGCAAATGTAAATAATCCGGTAGATATAAGGACAGCGACAACTATGTTGTAATTATTTTTTATCATCTGATATAAGTAACCACGAACTAACACTTCCTGCATAACGCTATTGATAAAAGCTGAAAATAACCATAACCAAAGCATAGAAATTTGGTTTCTGCCATTAATATGTATGGCCCCTGTTAAAGATAATATTACAACAGATACTCCTAACCAAATAGCTCCTGTGATACACCCAAGTACGATATTATAAACAGGTTTTCCAGTCAGATGTAATCGTATGTTTCTTTTATCTATTAACCAGAAAATAATTGTAAAACCAATAACTGACAATAATGGAATCAATTCTGCCCAAAATCTCCAGACTGCCGCACTTTTTGTATCTGGTATAGGCAAAATTGAAACACATATAGCCCAGCCTACAAAAAAGGCAAACGTTTTTAATGATACCAATACTAATTTCTTCATGTAATATTTTCCTCTACAATCCAGATTTTCTTAATTTCACAAACTTGAATCCGTCGATTCCTTTCTTGTCTAATCTGTTAGCAATTTATCCAACAGCATCTGCCTGTTGTTTATGAACATTTCTGTTATCCGATAGCTCTCTGTTTCTTCATATTCGCATAAATGTATTCGTCCATCATCAAAACAATAGATATCTGCATCAGGTATTCCTAACAAAATTGGCGAATGCGTAACTATAATAAACTGTGCTCCCTCTTTTGCACAACTATATATTTGCATCAACAATGTAAGCTGTCTCTGTGGGGATAATGCAGCTTCAGGTTCGTCAAAAAGATACAAGCCATTTGGACGCAGATTATTCTGTGCCAATGCGAGAAAACTCTCTCCATGTGATTTTTCATGATATTTAGCGGAAGGATGTGTGAGATCCGCATATTCTTCTTCCTTCGTTGCAACATTATAAAAACTTTCAGCCCTAAGAAAATAACCCCACTTTTCCTTCCGATAGCCTTTGGAAATTCTTATCGCATCACACAATTCTGAATGTGTATCATGCGTAGAAAAAACATAATTCTTTGTTCCACCCTCCGGATTAAAACCATGTGCTACAGCAAGTGCCTCCAATAAAGTAGATTTACCACTGCCATTTTCTCCGACAAAAAAGGTAATTGGTTTATTGAAAACAAGTTTTTCAATCCCTTTAAAAGCCTTAATTCTATTTAAATAACTATCGTTATCAATTCTATTCCAATCGAATATTACTCCTTGTAAGAATTGATCATTCATCTAATCACCTGCCTGTAAAAAACACTTTCTAATCTACCTTTTCTTGCTCTTTGGACAAGAAGCATCATTCGCTCTAAATAGCTCGGTCAACTTTTATTTATCTTCTAACTCAAATCCGAGTTCTTTCAATTCTTTTTCGTTTCTGACATCTTCTTCCGTTTTCTTTCCAGTAATGGCACTGTAGGCTTCTTTGATTCCATTTTTCACTGCCCATTTGATGACGAAATACAGCGCAATCAAAATAATAATTGCGGTTCCCCCGCTTAAGCCTAATTCATTCCACATAATCATTAACTCCTCCGATTTCGTGACTTTCAATTTATTTTCAATTTTGCAGGCTGGGATTTATCATTGAATAAAACACATCCATACTCCAACTGCTATAAGCAATATGCCTGATATTCTTCCTGCGAATTTTGACTTTTGATATCCTAGAAAATTAATTGTTTCAGGAGTTGTAAATGGCAATAAAACAACATCTATACCCATTACTATAATCCCAATTCCTATTATAAAGACATTATTGTTAGAAATAATGCCATAAAACATAACTAAGAATCCCAAAATAATGCCTAATGTAAAATACTTGATTTTATGGCTGTCTTTATCCATCATCTTTTCATAACAATTTTCACATTTACTGTTACAAAATTCAAAATTATCATTGAGTTTTTTGCCACAATATTTGCATTTTTTCACACTCTATTCCCTCCATAATTTCCGTTTTGTTACTAACATGATATCATATTTTTTCCTCAATTACATCCACCTAATTTTAATACACTGCCATTCGTTTTGCTTCTGTAACCAGCATCCTCTTGCTTTTCTCCTGCAAGATTTCCTTTGCATCTTCATCAATCGAATAGTTCTCATTTGTCTCGATTTTTTTCGGTTGCCGGTCAAAATGGTCAAAGACTTCTTTCCATATCTGGACGGAACATACACACTTTTCTTCCATGAAATTATTGCTGATAATTATAAAAAAACAGAAGACCAATTAAGATCTTCCATTTTATAAACAAACCTCTATATAAAACGATATATCCTGCCCATTTTTAATAAAAACAGACAATCGGCACACTTTCGTCTATCCTATTATAAAGTTCTGCCGCTTTGTCCGCCGGAAGATTAATGCATCCATGGGATCCACCACCTTCTCGGAAACGATTTCCTCCAAAGTATGGCTGCCATGAAGCATCATGAAACCCGATCCCCCCATTAAAAGGCATCCAGTAAGTTACTGGTCTTTCATATTCATATTTCCCATTTTCCAACATCTTTCCTTTCAGCACAGATGGACTTTTCTTGTAATACAGTTGAAAAATTCCCGGTGGTGTCTGCCGTTCTGCATACTGCATATCTCCTGACACAATATCCGATTCCAAAATGATCGAACCATCCTGATAGTAATATAAATGCTGTGCAGACAGGTCCACTTCAATATACGTGCTGCCTATATCATTCATACCCCGTGCATTTGCCCGCATAGCGTATACCGGTTCCCGGTTTATCTGTACTCCTGCAATCATTTCCTGCATAATGGTTTCTATTTCCTTTTCCTGATCGATCTTCCATCCATAAACGGAACTATACACCTGAACAGTACGTCCGCTTGTTGTACAAAATTCCCTCTCTGTATTTACGGTATCATGTGTGGCAGCCAGCTTTGCCACATATTCTGCCACGTACTGTCTCAGTTCATCCTCATTTTTTTGCAGCCGTCCTCTCTCATCAAAAATGAGCCAGTTTCTGATCTCGTCCCCCTCCAATGTTACCGTTTCTTCTCCAAATATATATACGATTTTGGTCCGGATCAGATTTTGGCATTCTTCCAATGAATTTTTAAGATCTGGATCATCTTTCATTACTGCCGCTTTTACATAAACAGCCGGACAGCTATTCAGGTCAATGGTTCTTTTTTTGTCAGTAACCGCTTCTGACAGTGCCTGATAAGCTCCATTGAAATCCAGGGTATTCCCTTCTGTTTCCGGTACGATTTCAAACTTCGAATCTTTATAAGCTACATAAGCATCTTCTGGTGCTGTCTGATTCTCTTTTTTTACACATTCCAGTTTTTCCATCTGTTCTTTTAACTTCACTTTATCATAGGTCATATTTTCCTTGGCTGTATAATTTTGCTTTTTCCAAAATCCCCGAACCCATTTATATGGTTTTTGTTCATCCAGATATTGGGAAATACTGCCATCCGAAACATAACGATATCCGATCAATTTTCCATTGATACTCTGCGATTTCAGATTTCTTGCCTTTACTTCCAGCAGATAATCCTCTGCTTTTTTTGCAACCGCCTGTTCTGCCTCTTCCGATGTTTTTCCAGAACAGTTAATTCCATTGATCGTTGTTCCCCGAAAAAATCTGTCTGAATAATAATAAGACATTCCTGCGTAGCCAGCCATAGCAAAGAACACTATGATGACAGTGATCATTATCCACATTTTTTGCTTTCCATTATCCTTACCGGTTATCTCTTTTCTTTTTCCCATCCATGCCCCCTGTTTTTAACGATAAACAGCATTCAGACAGATTTTTTAAATCGTCTGATTTTAATATCTCCGATTTAATAAAAAATAACCAAGGCTGCCGGAAAAAACATTTTCTTTTACAAACAGTAAGCTGATTTCTACAAAACATTTTCCCTCTGCTCTTTTACGGATAGAAACACCGCATCATCATTTATCTCACATTTAACACTTTTGGGGTACTTTCAGACACTTTCCTTTTTCTCTGTGAACAGAACCCTGAAAACAGGAAAAAAAAGGGCTGCCGTGACCGGTCAGGGATTTTTCATCCTAGACTGATTCATGACAGCACCTAATCAGATCTCACTTATTTTCTTCTGTACAAAATCGCTTCTCTGTTTTCTCCTTCTGTCCGGCCGGATTGTACACGTGTTTGTTTTACACTAATTAGATGCAGATACAAGCAAATCGGTTCTCATAATAATAAATTTTTTCTTTCTATCGAATTTTCCTGGTTCATTTGATAAAATGTCCTTATCTGACAGGAGGGGATTTTTGAAAAGAGTATTTGATAGTCCTTTTTTGAATAAAGCTGCACTGGTGCTGATCTGGCTTCTATTAATGGGCGGGACATTCTTTTATGCCAATAAAAACTATTTTCTTTACCATGAAAATCCAAATTTAATCAAAGCAGACGGATATTATCTTTATAATTTTGGTAGTCCGCGTCATTATTACTGGGCACTGCCTGTTAAATTCACCCATGAAGGCAAAGTATATCATTCTCAGCTTCCTTTAGATATACGCGATGAAAGTTCATCCTGTACTGTAGATCTTCGCATTTACATACCGGCAGATTCTTCTGGCAGTGCATTTGCATTCCGAAACAATATCACCATTCCTGCACTATGGAGGATCTTTATTTTTGTTCCACTGTTACTTCTTCTTACATCCAAAAGAAAAGCCTAGGAAAGTTTCACACCTTTTTCATCATCTTCCTTTTAAAAAATGGGAGGTTTCACTTACCTCCCATTTCCCAAAGAATCCTTTTATTTCAATTTTTATAATGTTTCAAGAAAACGCATGAATGCTTCTCTTCCCTCGGTCGTACATTTGTATACTCCTGCATCTTCCAGAACATGGGTAAATACGATTCCAATCTCTTTCTGAAGAATGCCATGGATGTTTTCTTTTGTGATTTCCGAATATTTCGGAAGGAACTTCTTAACCCACTCTGCATGTTTCTCAATCTGCTCATTTGAAGAAATATCTTTGCCTTCAAGAATATACTCTTCCAAAAGTTCCATCTCACCTTTTAATCTGGCCGGAAGAACTGCAAGTCCCATAACTTCGATCAGACCGATATTTTCTTTCTTAATATGATGATATTCTGCATGCGGATGGTACACTCCCAGCGGATGTTCTTCTGTTGTGATGTTGTTCCTTAATGTCAGATCCAGTTCGTAGGTATCACCTACTTTACGTGCAATTGGTGTAATTGTATTATGTGGTTCTCCATTGGTCTCAGCATAAATAAATGCTTCTTCATCGGTATAGCCTCTCCATACTTCCAGCACATGTGTTGCCAGATCTACCAAACGGTTGGAATCTTTATGCCGAATACGAAGCACAGATAATGGCCATTTTACAATTCCAGCCTCTACATCTTCAAATCCCGGAAGTACCACATGCTGCTCAATTGGTGCTTTTGCCATTGCAAATGTATAATGTCCACCCTGGAAATGATCATGGCTTAGGATCGAACCACCTACGATCGGCAGGTCTGCATTAGATCCAAGGAAATAATGCGGAAACAGTTTTACAAAATCAAACAGTTTAATGAATGCATTTCTCTCGATTTTCATTGGAGTATGCTGGCAGTTAAATACAATACAATGCTCATTGTAATACACATACGGAGAATACTGGAAGCCCCAAGGAGTATCATTGATCATGATCGGAATAATCCTGTGGTTCTGCCTTGCCGGATGATTAACACGTCCCGCATATCCTTCATTTTCCGGGCAAAGAAGACATTTCGGATAGCTTCCGGATTTTACATTCCTTGCCGCGGCAATTGCTTTTGGATCTTTTTCCGGTTTGGACAAATTGATGGTAATATCAATCTCACCGTATGGACTGTCTACCTTCCACTTTTGATCCATCTCTACGCGATATCTGCGGATATAATTGCTGTCCTGACTCAGTTTATAAAAATAATCGGTTGCTTCCTTTGGGCTTTCTTTATATTTATCCCAGAATTCTTTTTGCACCTGGCCCGGACGCGGCATCAGACAGTTCATTAATCTGGTATCAAATAGATCCCGGTATACAATACTGTCTTCGATCAGTCCTCTTTTTACAGCTTCGTCCAGCAATTCGCCCAATGTTGCTTCAAGATTAACAGGTTCCTCAATGCTGTCCGGTTTCTCATAGTCATCCTCATGAAAAACGTCCAGCAGAAGATTTGTTGTGTAATTTCTTTCACATTCTGGTGTCAGACCTGTTGTAATCCCATACTGTACCAGTTTTGCAATGCTTTCACTTAACATTTTTCTTCCTCCTGTGCTTCACTTTTAAATTTATATTTTTGGTAACATATATACCGATTTCCCTGATAAGTCAGCATACCTCGATCGCCTTTTTCCAATTCACGAAAATCTCCCTGTTGCATTTGAAATTCCATCAAACTTCCATCTGTCATCTCAAATACAACGCGAAACCAAGGTACATGTGATTCAGACTGCATATGGGTATAGATTCCTTGCTTCTTTTCAACTACAGTCGCATCAACAGATTCAACTGCCGCACTGCTGTTATTGCCAAAACTTAACAACATTTTGGTAAATACAAACATCATGATTATGAGTGCTGCTATACAGATTATAAATGCCATCCTATTTCTCCATTCCAGATATTTCATCCTGGGTCTGACTTATATATTGTTCATGATAAAGATTCCGGTATTCCCTTGACGTTACTTTATATCTTTCACGAAATACCCTGTTAAATGTCCTTTGGCTCTCAACTCCTGCATCCAGGCAAATGTCTGTGATGCTCTTACCAGTACATTCCAATTAATCTCCTGCAAGTTTTGTCTACTTTTTCTTCCCATTTGGCAAGTAATATACGTCTTCTGATATTATAATGTGCTTGTAAGATAAAGAAAGGAGGAAAACAAAATGAAAAGATTTAAAGCATACGTCAACTACCTCATGAACTTCTATGCCAACTACTTCAGAATTTACCGCTATATGTAAAGGACATTCCTGCCATCACAGGAATGTCCAATACGGAAACCCAGTTTCAATGGTTTCCCTTATTATACTCTAATTTAGTTGCATTTGTACATGAACAGGATTCTCGAAAACATAGACAAAATTGAACAGAATTATGAAAATACTCTTACCAAGTTTTTTGATTTGTCCAATTAATAATCTCTGAATTTCCATACATCTGATGGAGTTGCATTTTTCATACTCAGCATTCTTTGAAGCTGCTCTTCTGTAAACCACAGATCGTGCAGTATTTTTCCGAAATATAGAGGCTAGATATCAGACCGCTTCATTGCAATTATAAACTGTTGATTTACCAAGATTATTTACATATACGGTAATCAAGTCGCCTTTCTTAAGATCCGGCTTTTCCCATACCAAACGGCTTTTATGATAATACACTTTATCATGATATGTAAAACTATATAAAATCCTGTATGGAATCTGTCTTCTATATCTTGTGTATTTTTGCAAATATACTTTTTCTACCAAGCCCTTCACTTTTGTACCATTTTCGATTAATTGTAAATGTAATTTATCAAGCTTTGCAGTATAAATTCCAAGAGCAGCACTTATTATACACATAAGCACTCCCGTTATAGAAAACACAGTTCCCAACATGTCTGGATTCTGAATGCCTGAGTTTACTGCTGGTTTTAATATCCCAAGAAAACTTAAGACACCGGAAACAAGAAAGAATATTCCTATCCAAAAGAAGATAACTCTCAATAAATCTTCTGTATAATTAAGTTTTTTCATATTTATTTTCTCCACAAGCATTCCATCAAAATTTTTTATCCTGTTTCAATCATATCTAATTTTACTTCAATTTAGTTAAATCCTCTAAATACATTTCTGTATGTCCACACTCTGGACAGACTGCAACTTTAACATCATCTATAGTTGTCGTTTTTTGTTTTTCATCTACATCTACAACGATCCCATAGCCACCGCCATTAACTTTAAGTCTTAAATCCGCTCTCATGACTGTTCCACACTTTTCACATTTTCTCATTGCTGTCCTCCAAATATATGTTTCGCTTTCCTATTTTTCTTACTATATAATAGCAGACAAAATATTAACCACTGAATGATCTACCGTTCATACGATGCAATGATTTCCTTACTATCCGCTATTTTATAATCAAGCGTTTCCAAATTACCAATCAAATCAAATGTCATATCCGCATTAACTTGCAATTCATCTTCAATCTTAACTGCAGACGGCTCAACTTTTAGAAATACTGTTAATCCATAAGGCTTCGTTTCAGACTGTATCTGTATGCTATCATAAGAATATCCTTCCTGATACTCTTGCCCACTTACAATATTTATAACATTCGAAGAATCTCCTACATAATCTGTCTTGTACTGTGACAGGTTAGGAATCTCGTACAGTTCTTCTTTTCTGCCACATGCAGAAAGCAATATTGCTGATACCGTAAATAAAATAATTGGAATTACTTTTTTCATCATGAACCAGCTCCTCTTCACACTTTGATATAAAACAGCCTGCCCAATGAACCAGAAACTGCCATATATTTGCTTCTTTATTTATAGATCAGCCTTTAAACAAACGAAGCATAAATCATAAAAATTTCTGCAATCAAAATAATTCCTAAAACACAATCAATCATTAGGTTATATTGACCAACTGTTAGCCAAGTCTTCGAATGCATCAGAACATACTTTATACTTTTTATACCACTCAAGATTGTAACAGCCAGAAGGAGTATCGGCATTAAAAAAATTTCTATCTTATTGCCAAAGTCATCTGCGACTCCATTTCCAGCAAAGTGAACGGGAATAATCTCCGGTAAGAAAAAGAAGCTTATTATTGCAATCGCAATTCCAACGATGCAAATTCCCCATGTTAATTTCCTGCTGCTTATACCATCCATAACAGTGCCTTCCTCTCATATGTCAGATACTGGTACTTACTCAAAGCCCTCTAATAAGCTTACTTTTTGAGCAATTCTATAACAACCCAGCATGTAGCTATTGTTTGCATCAGAAAAACGAAATCACACACATATTTCATTCCAAATTTCATAGAAGAGCTCCCAATCAATCCAAAACCTATGCAAGTCGCACCTATGCTGAATATCAAAGCCAGAATACAAATAAGTACCTTATATTCTTTTTTCATATCCCTTTCCTCCCACATCTACATTAATTTGTTGATAAAGATTTAAGGTTCCATATTTCTATTTTACATGAAGAATATGCTGCCTTGCCTCATCCGGAACGATATCTAATAAATATGTTTCCTTAGAAGAAATTTTTTCAAGAAACTCATCCAGTAAATTTTCTTCCTTACCTTCTGCTATTGGCAGAAGGTCCTTATACAAAACCGTAGGAATTCCAATAGAATACTTTTCTTCCTCATATACGAGAGAACCAAATGTCCAGTCTTCCTGTTCCTCTGGGCCTAATTCCACAATCAACTCAACAATCGGCAAATAATGATATATTTGCAGGAAACTTAAATTGACTTCAATCTGTTCCATTCCACCCTCTGGGTCTTTTTCCGTTATCTCTATTCTCTTTCCTGTTACGGTCATTACAACTAAAGAATTTTTTGGAGGTTTTCCATTTATCTTATCTATTGATTTTGCTTGAATATAACCACGTTCCATAGCATTTGAATCATAAGCGCTATAACCTTTTGATTCGAAAACACCATAATAACGGTTCGAATTGTTTATTGCTATTAGATCCGGTGATTTGTATGTAGTTTTGCCATTAACTGAAAAAAATCGATGTTTTTTTATGCGTGGATATGAACTAAAGTTTGATATCATCGATAAGTGAACCATATACTCATAACCATATTTTTTCTTTCCCAGTACAGTGATAAGTATCATTCCAATCCAATAATTAATTGCACCAATTTCTGTACTATCCAAATAGACTTTTCTTGCAGGATCGAATAAAAGTTCTCCGTTTGGCAATAAAGCAACATATGTTTCAAACAGTTTAATTTTGAAATATATCTCCTCTTTACGATTTCTTTTGTTCGCCTTGTTCAAATATATATCTGGCATCCCAGCTGACACAATAGCATCCATTAGTTCCACTCCGGTAAATGACAATGTTCCATTGCTTCTTTTATTGTGGTCAGAAATTTTTCCAGGTTCCAGATACAACTCTATATAGTAAATATCTCCACGTTTTATCTTCATCGCCTGATTCCTCGCAATTAATCGTATTCGAATTCAATTGGTTCCCATCTCTACTTAAAGCATATTTTTCAAAGAATTGAAAATCTCAATATTCGTAAGAGACAATAATCTTTCTGCAAAAATCACAATTATAGGCAGCTATGCGGTCTCCAGATATCCTTGCTGCCAACTCTGGATCCGTATTTAACCGCAAACTCTCAGAGCCTTCTTTCCACTCCAGTCCTGCCCCTGGACCAACCGCATGCAACTGACCCTTTCGCATTTTTCCTTCACAATATGGACATCTCATATTCACGTCATCTCCTTTAAGTAATTAAAGTTCCTCTTGTTCCCGAGAATTATCCTGTTCCTGGATAGCTTGTATATCTTCTTTCGAATATAATTTTTGCCTAAATGTTCTTTTCTATTTTTTCTCGTTTCATACGTTCTTTCATCAATAAAACAAATTGAACGGTCCATATTACACACGCTGCAAAACATCCGATTCCACTGTATAATAAATCTATGGCTGCACCGGCTACAAATGGCAGTGCCATCCACATCATCCGATTTCCATATACTCTGCACATTTCTTTTTCATCATACTGTTTTCGTTCTTCCGTAGATTTCATATTATAGCCAGACAAAAATGCAGCGGCCTTTCCATTTGATTTTACAAAACTGATTCCAAATAAAAACATAATCACTGCCATTCCCAAATCAAAGATAACACAGATTATCATTGTAGACACCTCACTTCCCACTCTGGCTATCAAATAAAAAAAGCCAAACACAACAGTAAAACTTATTATGTTTGGCTAGGTCAACTTGTTATTTTTTTATCACTTCTTATGGTTGTATTATACTATATATTTCTCTATAGTAAAACAATTTTTTGTATTATTTTTTATTTTAATATTATATTTCTACTATCATCAATTTTTCAGATATTTTCAACGCATAAACAATGCTATTAACTACAATATTTCCAGAAAATTCATCATAGGTTTGTGTTGCCACAAAGAAACGCTGGCTCTGAAAATCAAAACCGTCGTTCCAAATTGTCTGCTTTTTCTTTTGCCGTCGTGCGGCAGATAATCAATTCGTTCTATTTTGAACTTCTTTTATGCTACCTGATGTCTGCAATAGGAATGAATCGCCAAGAATGTAAACACAAATAATTCAATTCCTGCCGAAAGCAAAATAATATGCGGTGTCCAGAAACTCATCCCACCGATATTCAGATAATTGAAATTTGCAAGCTGATAAAGGAAATTGTTCTGCATACCAATTCCGGCAGATGGAAGTATGGTAGAGAGCCATGTTGCTCCCACCGCCACATAAGCAAAAAGCGGCATGAGAAGAACTACAATAGAGATCAGCAAAACTGTCAATGGATCTCTTCCTCTTATATTTCTTCGTTTCCCCAAAAAGTCCCGTTATTGAGTGCTGCATCCACCCGGCGGATTCCTACCAGCTTCTTTTCATTTATGCCAAAATAAAACCGATAGCGTTTTCCCTCCAAAACTTTTACATTTTTATCCAGCAAAAGTTCACTCTGCCGTCCGGCCGGATCACTCACCCGGATTTTCCGTAATCTTGCAAAGGGATTTTTCCCGTCTATCCCGGTTACCAGCCCTTCCACGATTTCATAGGTCTTTTTATCCGCGGTGCGGAAAATAAGATATGTTCTTATAAACCCGATAATCCCAAGCAGGAAAGACCAGAAAATAAAAGTTTTGTCTTTCATCCATGTTCCCATAAATGATCCGAAAAGCAGGATAAAAAGAGACAGGATACCATATCGCTGGATCCTGTCCTTAAAAAAATCCGGTATATTCTGATAACGTGTTCCAAAATCTTCCAAACATCTATACAGCCTGTGCCAATACGGATGTTCCGTTTGCTTCAAGGCAGTCCTCCCTTCTTATGTTGTCGATCACAAGCTGTTTCTTATAGTAAAGCTGCGCTACACGGCTTATAAATTCCCGTTGTATCTGTTCCTGGAGGGAATCTGCTAAATTGGGTTCCCTGTTTTTTGCCTCTTCTTTTAAACATTTCAGGTGGCAGGAAACATCCCCTTCTCTTTGAAGATAGGAAAGTAGCTGGTATTCCTCTTCTGTAAGCAGCGGCTTTTTAAAAGCCCTCAGTGAAAACTTCAGTCCTTTTCCCATGGAAAGGGCTTCCATAAAATGCTTCATGCGTTCTGTCCGTGAAAAGGCCATGGGAGCCATGACTGACCGGCTGATAATGCTGTATACAGCTTCCTCTTTGGTACATCCTTCTGTCAACACAACCAGGCCCCGCTTTACCAGACGGTTCAGGCAAAACTGAAAATCCTCTTTGTCCGCCCATTCCTGTGCCTGTTTTTCTCCAAGGCTAAATACAAGAAGACGATGCATCTGGGAATGGACCTTATCCTCTTCACAGAAAGACCAGGTGAGCGCAGCCCACAAAATAGTTTCCATTTCTGTAAGTACTTTTTCTTCCCCATCTACCCAGACACAAAACCTTCCATCTGCATCATCTTTTTTCATTCCGATTGCTGTATACCATCTCATGACATTTCCTCCTTGTCATTTTCACTCTTTCTAATCTCTGCTTCTGATCTGTTTTCTTTCATATAACTTGTTACCCATACATCATTTCCAGGAGTTTTGGAAGTACATACCCCAAAAACATGCCTGCTGCCGTACAGATTCCGATATTCGGCCGCCGCAGTTTCCATACTTCCTGTGTTTTGGTCCCGATAATCCTTGTTCTTCCCGGTACGATCCACCTGAGTTTCCGATAAAACTCCATGAATCCCTGATTGTCAAAGCCAAATGATCGTACACAGAAAACATCCCGTTCCTGTTCTTCTTCATCCAAAAGGAAAAAGCTTTTCTGTTCTTTCCCTTCTTTTCGGATCACGATATAAAATTCCGGAATTCCCCGTCTGGTTCCTTCTACGATCTTATCCATCTCATCGTAAAAGATCCTGCAGGACTCATATTTTCCGTTTTTTTCCGGCTGGCAGACTGCCAGGCTGTCCTCTTCAAGTGCCATATAACAGTTTTCTGCCTCCATGATCCTCCGGCTGATTTTTATGGCCTGACGAAGAAGCAGGATTATCGCAAGTGCCAGTGCAGTACACAAATATACAAGATCCCAGCATCTTTTCTGGTATATGAAAAAGTATGCGCTGATTCCCTCTGCCACACTGCATATTGCTGTCATAATAAAATACTGTTCTTTAAGGTCCATCAGATGATATACATCATCTTCTGTCGCCTGTAGTCTCAAGGGCATCCATCCTTTCCGTCATGCCACGCTTATTTTATCCGGGGATTTCTTTTTCTCCTCTCGGCTTTTTATATAGTCTGTACATTCCCGGATGGTCTGTTCACACAGGTAATAAGAAAATTTCCCGATATGTGTGTCCTTTTCCCGGAGATTCAAACGGTTCTGAAGCCAGATATATGTGCTGTGTTTGGTCATATAACCATTTTTCCAGATTGCATCCAAAGCTCTGTGTGCTTCGATCCGCTTATTACGCAGATTGCTGTCAGCCATGGTTCCCATGGGACGCATACTTTTTTTGTGTGCCCCAATGTATGAATCACAGGAAGGATAGCCGCTGCATACATACAGGTATTTCTCCGGATCCAGGTTGTTATCCCCATAGACATAAGCTGCAGGCCTAAGTACCCCGGGTCTTTTGCAATATGGACAGTACAAGGTTTCCCGCATCTGTTTTTTCTTCTTTTTTGCCATCTGACGTCACTCCTTTCCATCTTTATCTCCGATGTTAAAGAAATCCCTTTTTCTGTGTCAACAGAATTCTTTGAAAATCATAAAAACATTTTCAGGAAGCTCTTTTGATAAGCCTTGTGATAATGCCTTCTGCCACTTCATAGTTGTCGTTGATGCGGGTCACCACAAATCCAATCTTATCTTTCTTTCCCGGAAGTGCGGACATATTGCAGGAATGTGCCACGGCATTGACTCCGATATCAAGGCGGATAAAATAGGTTCCCTTATAGACTTCCGTAATGATCCCTGTATATTTTCCCTGTTTATGGCATTTCCGGAGGTTATCTTTATTGATATTGGCTGTCGGACTCTTTGCATCCACTTCTATAATGATCTGGTCAACAGAGCTTGCTTCCACCTTATTGACCATGACCAGCACCAGATCACCTACCTGGAATTTTTCTCCGGCATCTACCATCCACTCCCAGGCCATGTCCCTGGCCCGGACAGATACTTCTACACCAAAGACTTCCAGGCGGACTGCTTTGGGAGCTACCGCGATCACCCTTGCTTCTACGATCCTGCCTTCATAGAGCATTGGTTTTTCTGTATCTTCCCCAAGGTAAAAAGTCTGTCTCTTTTTAAGCATTGCATCTTTTCTGGATGCTACAACGCTCCGGCTCTTGTTATCCAGATCTTTGATGATGAAATCAATATCACAGCCGAGCATGTTGTTAGCAATACGGACCTGACGGTTTAAGGTATCCGCGTTTTCACGCCCGTCTCCCTGAAGGTTGATCATCATTTCATTCATTGGGATAATGATCCGAAAGCCATTAAAGTATGTAACAGCAACCATCCATCCACTCTCCAGTTTTTCAATGCCCCCGAGCTGGCCCGTCAGGATCTTTCTGGTACGATGTGCATTCAAAAGCTGATGCCATCTGGCTTCTTCCTGTTCCTCCATGCTTTCAACCTGCGCGTCTACATCGATTGTCAAAACACCATCGTAGACTGCACGCGGAACATCTTTTTCCCCGTTTCCCGCCAAAACTGTTTTTTTGGTATCCTCCATATACTTCCTCCTGTTCTTATTTATTTTTTGTCTTCTCTGCTCCATCCAGAAAACTCCTTTTCCTCCGGTACTCAGGAAAGACAAAAGAAGACACAAAAAAAGCAGCCCGTTTAAAGCTGCTTTCTTCATGCCTTCTTTTTACAGATACCATTCTATAATACATGGAATTCTATGTCAATATTACCTCGATTGCAATAGTGTCGCATATTGATTCCTTTTATGAAGCCTGTACGACAGAAGGATTTGGTAACACTAAGAACTGCCAGATTCCTGTGTCCTTATAGAAAATTCCATCTCATGGAACAGATGTTAATTCCATTATGCGGGATATGATGTCTATCATTTTGGAAGGCGCCATTGATCAGGAACTGGATGAAGAACTGGGATATTCCAAATATGATTATCGAAATAAAGAAACCGATAATTCCAGGAATGGACATTCCCAGAAAACGTTACATACCAGTTACGGAGATATGGAGATTGATATTCCAAGGGATGCCTTCTTTCATCAGCATAATCATTGTATCAGGATAAAGTTCACAAAGTATCCGCAATACGTTCCCATAAGTTCATGTCATTATTAGAATCGTACATATTTCAGTGTAAAAAGTTCACTATTCAAATTCTGATTATTTATAGTTAATATGTTCTATCAAAATGACTATTTTCTTTTTCATTATTTAATTTAACAAAACAATTCCTATGCCAAAAGGCGGAGTTCACTTTACATTTTCCCCACTAAAGCTGAACAAGTCGAACTCTGTATATGATATTATCGTATACAGGAATATGTTTTGTTTGGTGTATCGAAGAAAATAAAAGTAACGGCATTGTATGTTACGAAAGTGATATACAGTGTCGTTATTTTTATGCTATAATGCGGATATGAATTTAACAAATCGGAATTGTGCGCCCAGACAAGGGCGAGTAGTCTAGCAGGTGGAATGCCTGTCTGGTAAGGTCTAACCAACCGCCAGTAGCGAGTCCTGGGTGACTGCCAGTAATGGTAGTTGCTAAGCGTAGACAGCGAGAAAATAGAGAGTGTGATTGAGCCTCGAAATTTTGATATCTAGAAGGCTGACGTTTTAATTCCAGCGGAAAGCAACACAAACCAAATCGTCATGGTAAGAAATGGTTTGCTTCTGCGGGGTCAAAGAGCACTTTATGTTTTACATTGTGACTATTCAGTCAACTGGGGAGAGCCTGTTGTTTCTTGTCATTGCAAGTATGGCAAACAACTGCAAAAGGGAGAATGCCAAAAGAACAGCAGGCAGTCAGATAGCTTCATAGTACTGAAGAAGTTGGGTAATGCCAATGGAGGGAAGGGAGCTACATAATAATGGTCTTTCTGAGGACACATCAACCGTACTCAGGGACGGAGGTATTGATGGAAACAAAATTGGAAAGAATAGCAGAAATATCGGCAAGTTCGCCGAGACCAGAGTTCACATCGTTGTATCATCTAATCAATAAAGAAATGCTTCTGCAATGTCACAAAGAATTAGACGGAAGTAAGGCAGTTGGTATGGATGAGATTACGAAGAGAGAATACGAGAGGAATCTGGAACAAAACATAGATGACTTGGTAGAAAGATTGAAAAGAAAATCATACAAACCACAGCCATCAATTAGGGTATATATCCCTAAAAGCAATGGAAAACTTCGACCATTGTCTTTTTCGTGTTTGAACCCCCAAAGCATGATCTGATAAAAAATCGGCATCAGGTCACGGCCCCGCTCGGTGAACGAATACTCTACATGAGGCGGGATTTCATTGAACTGTACCCGGTTGATGAAACCGTCCCGTTCCAGTTCCCGCAGGGAGTTGGTCAGCATGGTATTGGTGATGCCCGGAAGTTCCTTTTTTAAGGTGCCGAAACGGGCCGTATCATGGATGCACAGCTCATAGAGAATCTGTGTTTTCCACTTTCCCTGAAGCATCAGAAGCAGCGGCGTGACCGGGCTGTTGCCCAGATCGGTGACGATTCCCTTCTTGACATCGCGCAGATATTCCTCATATGTCATGATATGATCCATCTTGATTCCTCCTGTTTATAGCCTTGGTCAGTAGTTTGATACTATGTACGAACTTTCTGCGTACTTGCTTTCGTTTTCGGATACCGTACAATATTTATACAATGAATCGTCAAGAGAGGAGGCAACAAGGTGACTTCTTTAACCATAGAACAAAAAAGAGTGGACATATACCCAAGCGCAAAGCCGGGCAGCCCAGTTATCTATCTCAACACCTTTTCCAATGCCGTTAACAGTGTGTATAAAAACCTGATGGCGCTCGGCTGCCCAGATTTCTGTCTGGTGGCGGTCAGTAAGCTGAAATGGGATCATGACATGACACCGTGGTATATGGGGCCGATCTCTAAACACGATACGCCCTGCACCGGGGGTGCGGATGATTACCTGAAACTGCTTCTGGATGAAATTATGCCGGAAGCGGAAGCGCTCCTTCCCGGTGCGCCCGCCTGGCGGGGCCTCGCCGGTTACTCGCTGGCTGGGCTGTTCGCCCTCTACGCTCTCTACCAAACGGATGTGTTTGCCCGCGCAGCGAGTATGTCAGGTTCCTTCTGGTTTGAGGGCATCATGGAATATGTGTGCTCCCATGAGATGAAGCGCAAACCTGACTGTCTGTATTTTTCTCTCGGAGACAAGGAGAGCTCCACCGATAATCCGATTTTGAACGTTGTGCAGCAGAATACGCAGGAGATAGAAACACTGTGCCACGGGAAAGGCATCGAAACCACCTTCGTACTGAACAGTGGCAGCCACTATCAGGCGTGCAACAAGCGCACAGCGGCTGGCATTCACTGGATATTAAATAGATAAACCGACAAGGAGATAAAACGATGGATACGATTTATTCGCTTTTTCAGAAAGTAGTTAAAGAACATGAAAATGCCCCGGCTATCATTGAAAACGACCGCGCCATGACTTTTGGAGAGCTGTCCAACATGGTGGATATGATCACGTGCAGCTTTCCGCAGGAAGTACACAGCATCGGCATCGTCATGCGTCACCGAACCGAGATGATTGCCTCGATTCTGGCGGTACTCAAATGCGGCGGCCGATATGTCCCAGCCGAGCCGGATTTTCCCACCGGGCGCATCCATGACATGATGACCGAGGCACAGGTGGATTTTGTGCTGACGGAACACGCCTTTGCGCCCAAACTGAGCAGTTTCCCCATCCGCTATACAGATTGTGAGATCTGCGGCGTGGAGACGCCCTCCTGGAAGCGCAACGCCATCGAAGACCCGGAACGCCCCGCCTATGTGCTGTATACGTCAGGTACCACCGGGCGGCCCAAAGGTGTCTGTGTCACCAACCGCAATGTTTGCCATTATGTCCGTGCCTTTGCCAACGAGTTCCATCCCGGCCCCGGTGATGTCATGCTGCAATATTCCGTCTGTTCTTTTGACATCTTTGTGGAGGAAGTGTTCACCAGTCTGCTGAATGGTGCCGCTCTGGCCATCCCCGCTGACGAGGATAAGGCCGACATCCATGCATTGATGGCTTTTGTGGAACGCCACCATGTGACTATGATCAGCGGCTTTCCGTATCTGCTGGCAGAAATGAACCACCTGTCTGTCATTCCGTCCTCTCTGCGGCTGCTTATCAGCGGCGGCGATGTGTTGCGGGGCGTTTATGTGGATCACCTGCTGAACAAAGCAGAGGTTTACAACACCTACGGCCCCTCCGAGACAACGGTCTGTGCCTCCTATTACCGTTGTAATAGTGGAACTGTGCTGGAGGACGGTACCTATCCCATCGGTCATCCTGTACTAGGTGCGCAAATCAGGATTCTGGATCAGTCTGGCAACGAGGTTGCCAAAGGGCAGACGGGTGAGATTTGCATTTATGGCGGCGGTGTATCTCTGGGCTACATTGGCGACCATGCCGAGGAAAACAGAGCTTTTGAGCGGCAGCCGGACGGTAGCACCATGTACCGCAGCGGCGATTTGGGCTATATCCTGCCGGATGGCAACATTGCATTCCTGCACCGCAAGGACGACCAGATCATGATTTACGGCAAGCGGGTGGAACTTGCCGAGGTGGAGTCCCGGCTCTATCGGTGCAAGGATGTGCAGCAGGCTATTGTCCGGGCTTTTACAGACGAGGATGGACTGTCCTATATGACCGCCTATGTGGTGCCTTCCGACAATAAGCTGAAAGTCTCGGAAGTAAAAAAAGAACTGTCTGAAAATTTGACTTCCTTTATGATCCCAGAGTTCTTTGTGAAGATGAAGCAGATTCCTTTGAATGTCAACGGTAAGCCGGATGTGTCGAAACTGCCGGTGGTAATGAAAGCGGGGGCATTATAATGGAGATTCAGATCCGGCAGGCCACGATCCAGGACCTGAATGTATTGATGCAATGGCGAATGGAAGTCTTGCATGAGGTATTCTCCATCCCCTCGGAGCGGTCTGTAACAGAGCTGGAATCGGAAAATCGCCGCTACTATCAAACAGAACTGCCGCAGGGCGGACATATTGCCTGCTTTGCCTACGTAGGGGAGGAAATCGTCGGCTGCGGCGGGATATGCCTCTATCATGAGATGCCCTCACCGGACAATCTAAACGGGAAATGTGCCTACCTGATGAACATTTATACCCGGCCGCAGTTTCGCGGACACGGCATAGGGAACAGAATCGTCAGGTGGCTTGTAGAGCAGGCTCGTCAGCGGCATATTTCAAAAATTTATCTTGAAACCTCAAACAAAGGCAGGCCGCTGTATCAAACAATCGGTTTTGCCGATATGAAGGATATGATGAAACTGTCCCGCGAAAAATAAGCAAAATCAAAGGAGCATACATACAATGGAGCCAATCATCTGAAACGTTGAAGTAAAAAGCGTCCTCACAAAATCCAATTTGCCTGTGAGTGATTATTCGGTCAATCCTTATGTGGGCTGTGGCCACGGCTGCAAATATTGCTACGCATCTTTTATGAAGCGTTTTACCAATCACCCGGAGCCCTGGGGAGAGTTCATAGACGTTAAATTTTGGCCGGAAATCAAACACCCGGAGCGGTATGCAGGGAAAGAACTGTTTCTCTGTTACGTGACCGACCCATATCAGCCGCTGGAGGAAACCGCCTGCCGCACCCGCGCCATTTTGGAGCAGATGCAGGGCAGTGAATGTAGCCTCAGTATTGCTACCAAGTCTGACCTGGTGCTGCGTGACCTTGACCTCATTAAAACATTCCCCAATGCGCGGGTATCCTGGTCGATCAAACACACTGGACGAAGATTTTCGCGCTGATATGGACAATGCAGTGAGCATTGAGCGGCGGCTGGCCGCTATGAAAGCATTCCATGATGCTGGTGTGCGCACCACCTGCTTTATCTCGCCGATTTTCCCCGGCCTCACCGACCTGCCCTCCATCATCCACCGGGCGAAGAATCAATGTAATTTGGTCTGGCTGGAAAACCTAAACTTGCGGGGCGGTTATAAGAAAACGATTTTTGACTATATAACGGAAAAACATCCAGACCTGCTGCCGCTGTACGATACCATTTACAATAAAAAAGAACGCAGCTACTGGTCAATGCTGGATGCGCAGATGCGGCAGTTTTGCCAAGAGGAAGGGCTACTGTATGTCCAGGATGATGATTCCATCAAACGCCCTTTCAACGATCCGCCTATCGTGGTCAATTATTTTTTCAACGAAGAGATAATCCCTCGGCCAAAATGCAGAAGAACAGGTAATCAAAACTATATAGTAACATGCAGAAAGCTAGAAGTTGTAGAGGTGAGGTTATGAAACGCGCAGAATTAGAATCAGACATATAACGCCGAGACAGATTATCCGTGGCTCAAATATCCGAATTATGAGGTGTTCCGGCATTGTAATAATCGGAAGTGGTTTGCTCTGATTATGGATGTACCAAAGAACAAGCTGGGGCTGCAAGGCGAAGAAATGCTGGAAGTAGTCGATTTCAAATGTGACCCAATTCTGATTGGCACACTACGAGAGGAACCCGGCTTCTTCCCGGCGTATCACATGAGCAAGGATAGCTGGATTACTGTTGCACTGGATGTGCAGCGTATCAGATGACAAAATCAAAATGTTGCTTGATATGAGTTATGAAGCAACGATACCCAAAACATGCAAAAAGAGATACTGATAAATTCAAGTTTGGAGAATTGAGAAAATCGGAATTTTGGAGGTTATTATGGCTTTTGATTTTAAAAAAGAGTATAAAGAATTCTATATGCCGAAGAACAAACCAGAGATTGTAAATGTACCTAAGGCAAATTATATTGCAGTTAGAGAAAAAGGCAATCCAAATGAAGAAGGCGGAGCATATCAACAAGCAATCAGTGTTCTATATGCTGTTGCATACACATTAAAAATGAGTTACAAGACTGATTATAAAATTGAAGGATTCCTCTCCATTTGATAAGTACAAAATAAGTTCATAATACAAGTACATTTTAAGTACAAAACATGGTAAAATGGTTTAAATGAACTTGTTTTAAGTACTCTATATTTTATTATTAGGGGAGAGCATCAAAAATATGAAGAAAGAAAAGCGATATTATCAAATCCGAATGGATTATTTCTGGCTTTCCATTCTGGCAGTCATAATACTGCATGATGTTTCATCGTTTTAAATTCTTCATCGGTTAATTTTTCTGGTTTTTCCAGAATCTCATTCCCGATTGCGACCTTTCCTATGTCATGTAAAGCTCCGGCAATATACATTTTCTGATAGATATCCTTATCAAATCCCATGAACCTTGATATTTTTTCCGCACCTTCCGCAACACCCATTGAGTGGTTACTTGTAAAGGGTGATTTATAGTCCACAATATGGGCAAAAAGATCTGCAATAGCTTTAATCTGTGCAAAATTAAGTTCCAGCTTTATTCTGGGTACTTTCTTCCACAACATCGTATCCAGGGTTTCATTATCAATCATATGAATTTTTTCATCTGAAAAAGCATTAAAAAAAACTTCCACGCAGAAGGAATCAAACAATTTATCTTTTGACTTTATTACAAATTCTTCTGTTCTTTTCCACTCATCCGAATCTGATTTCATAGATCGGCAAAATATATCTATCGTATCACACATATGGATAATCCTTGCAAAAAACGGTACTTCATTCCATTGTTTTCCAAAAGGTTCACTTCCATCAGCGTTTTCATGGGGGGGGTACAGTATGACATTAGATACATCATTATGAAACGGTATATTTTTCAGAATTTTTTCTCCTATGGTACAATGCCTTCCCAGCTTCGTCACCCCGTTACGTAAAGCGTCATTTTGAAGCTCTTCCTGAATATATTGTGCCACTGCATTGTCGTGCAGCAATGCACACTCTGCCAGATCCTGCAGACTTTGACCCTGTATACCCATTTTTTTCAGCAGTACAAACCGCCATATATGCCACACGTTTAGAATGATTGTTTGTTACTTTAATCAGCTCTGCCTCTACACAGTCCAATGCATATGAGCAGGCTGCTAATAACCCCAGCACATCAAATTTCATTTTTGATCTTGTCTCCTCCTTTGTTCTGTTTTCTGAGAAATCTGGAATATGCTTACCATGACAGATTTCTCAGCCTCGGATCAATAAAAGCATATGTTTTGTCTTTTCTTTAATTTTTCCATGACCGTTGGATATTTTTTATAATCTGTGTGAGGTAAGGCCTGGGCAGCTACCATCTGTTCCAGAAAATCATCCACTTCCGCAAATTGTATATAAGTCATTTCTTCCAGTATCTGATCAATATCTGCAAGAAGTTCTTTGTTCAGCAAAAGCTTCTGTGCTCCTTCCAGCGAAGAATTTCCAGCATTGATCATCTTCTCCCGTTCCATGTCAGGATACATCCCAATGGTAATGGCTGATTCCACAGATACATATTTTCCAAAAGAGCCGGCTACATAAAATCGATCTGCCTGATTCAGTTCAAGTCCAGATTCCCGGAGCATGATCTCAACCATTATATGTGCTGCGGCTTTGGTAAGAATAAATTCGTCGATATCTTTCTGATAAAAATACAGACCCGGAGCATATTCTATGCAAAGCTGACCTTCTCGTTTCTGAATAAGATTCGTTTTTTCAGGAGAAAACTTACCACGAATATCTATCCATCCTTCTAAAAAAAGTTCCGCAATCAGATCGACAATACCGGAACCGCAGATACCCTTAGGGCTAATTTTTCCTGAAGAGTTACCAATTACATGAACATGGATTTTTCCACCTCTTATCCTCACGCTGTCCACTGCTCCGGCATCTGCCCTCATCCCGGTATGTACTACACCGCCTTCCAATGCAGGCCCCGCCGCACCGGCGCCGCAAAGAAGAAAATCTTTATTTCCTATCACAAGTTCACCGTTGGTTCCAATGTCAAAGAAAACACTGATTCCATCCTTTTTATATAATTCCGTTTCAATCATTCCACTGATGATGTCACCACCCAGATAATTAGACTTCGCCGGATAACAATATACATAACCATTCAGCGGAATGTCCAGATCTTTTGCCGGCTGGAATCCCGGACGGTCTGCATGAACAGCATGTGGCGTATAAAAGACACAGAAAGCATCTATTCCCAAAAGAAAGTGGATCATGGTGGTATTGCCTGCTACTACCATAGACAGACATTTTCGTGACACCGGATGCTTTACATCCAGCTTATCCATGCACTCTATAATAGACTCAACTGTAGCAAGCCGTATCTCTTCCAGTTTTTTCCTGTCATCTTTGCAGAAAAAAATACGTGATAAAATATCGGTTCCCCACTGAATCTGTTTATTAAAGCAGCTCTCTTCTCCCAATATCTCACCACTATTACAATCTAAAAGTCTCACCACTACCGTTGTACTTCCAAGATCCACAGCCAGCCCATAATGCTGTCTGGCTGTATCTCCGCTTTCTATATCAACCAGCTCCCATTTTTCTCCATTCCAGGAAAGCGAAACGGTTATTTTCCAACCTGCACGATCAAGTAATGGATATAGTTGTCTCAACATGCGAACCGGAATATGAACCTCCTCTTTCACGCCCTCCGCGGATAAAGCTTCCAGAATGCGCTGCTGGTCTGAACGCTGATCCTCTTCGGTTGGAACAGAAAGATCAAGATATAATTTTCGGCTAAGACCTCTCATAGTATTCATCTCCCTACAATTTGTGCATTTTTTATTCTGTAAAAAAAGAAGGTCATCCGTTATATCACATACTTGACATCCTTCCTTTTCATTGTTATTTATTATACTTCTGAGAAGATTAATGATAATCCTGCTGTCATCAAGCACTGAACGATATAATCTTTCACCCCAATAGTCATATAGATTTTTGGTATCTTCTATTTCAGCTTTCGCCTTCATCTCCAGGCGATGCCTTCTTTCATCAGCATAATCATTGTATCAGGATAAAGTTCACAAAGTATCCGCAATACATTCCCATAAGTTCATGTCATTATTGAAATTGTACATATTTTAGTATGAAAAGTTCACCATTCAAATTCTGATTATTATTTCTCCACATACTCTTCTGCCATATGTACTGCCATAGCACCATCTGCCACTGCTGTTACTATCTGACGAAGTAACTTTGTTCTGACATCTCCTACAGCATAAACACCCGGAATACTCGTTTCAGTGTTTTCACCTGCCACAATATATCCTTTATTATCCAGTTCTATCTGATTATCTAAAAAATCTGTTGTCGGTTTTCTTCCTATACTCACAAACACGCCGTCACATTCTATAATGTTTTCTTCTCCTGTAACTGTATCTTTCAACCGCACACCAGTCAATCGTTCTCCATAAATCAGTTCATTTACTGTATTGTTCCATCGAAACTCTATATTTTCAGTTTTCATCAGCTGGTCATGGTAGATTTTCGTTGCACGTAATGTATCTCTTCGATGAACAATGATGACTTTCTTAGCAATTCGACTTAAAAGAACAGCATCTGATACAGCAGAATTTCCACCACCAACAACCACCACGATCTTATCTTTATAAAACATACCATCACAGGAGGCACAATAAGCAACCCCATGACCTATCAATTCTTTTTCTTTAGCGAGACCAAGTTCTCTTGGATTTGCTCCAGTAGCAATCACTACTGTTTTCCCAATATAAATTCCCGAACTAGTTTCTACTCTCTTAAGCTTTCCTGTTAAATCCATATTAAAAACTTCAGCATATTCACTTTTAGCGCCAAATTTTTCCGCCTGTTTTTGCATTTTCTCTGCCAATGAAAATCCGTCAATTCCATTTTCAAAACCAGGATAGTTATCAATCTGCCAGGTCAATGACATCTGACCACCTGCAGATAATTTTTCTAAAACAATGGTATCAAATCCTGCTCTGGCTGCGTATAATGCTGAAGTATACCCTCCAGGTCCTCCCCCCACGATAATCATATCGTAAACATGATTTTCATTCATACAGCAGTCCTCCTTTTATTTTTCCAATGCTTCATTAATAAAATTCTCTATCATTATTTTTGATTCAGGTGCAACAATAGAATCTATTGCCTTTCCATTTCGATATAAAACCAGCGTAGGAATCACCTCAATCTTTTCAGCTTCTGCAATCTGTGGTTCTTCATCAATATTTACTTTTCCAGCAACAAGAATATCGCTGTATTCTTCACTTATTTTTTCATAAGCTGCTCCAATTCTACGGCAATAACCACACCAAGGTGCCCAGAAATCAACCAAAACCGGTTTTTCCTTATGAATTAATTGTCCAAACTTTTCTTTATTTATATTTATAGATGTCATATTTTTCAACTCCTTCTCCTATTTGAACTTAATATACCCCAAATAAGTGCTTGCTTCCGTGATGATATCACAGAAAAGATAATTTACTTTATTACACTTCTTTTTATTTCTATTTATGGCATATGCCAGTTATATAATTGACGCATCTAAAAAAAGCAAGTATACTATGTTCGTAAAGGAGATAACGGTTATGAACTTCGAAAATTGTTTTCCACTATGGAATGACTTAAATACAGCACAGAAAAAACTAATTTCAGACAATTTAATCACACGGGATGTAAAAAAAGGAACGATCATTCACAATGGAAACCTGGACTGTACTGGATTATTACTGGTTAAATCCGGGCAGCTTCGAACTTACATACTTTCAGATGAAGGACGGGAGATTACACTTTACCGTCTGTTCGATATGGATATGTGTCTTTTATCCGCCTCATGTATCATGCGGTCTATTCAATTTGAAGTAACCATTGAAGCAGAAAAAGATACGGATCTTTGGATCATCCCTGCTGAAATCTATAAGGGCATCATGAAAGAATCTGCTCCTGTCGCAAACTATACCAATGAGTTAATGGCTACCCGTTTTTCTGATGTCATGTGGCTGATTGAACAGATTATGTGGAAGAGTTTGGATAAGCGTGTTGCTTCATTTCTTTTAGAAGAAACATCCATTGAAGGAACAAATGAACTGAAAATCACTCACGAAACTATCGCAAACCATCTTGGTTCCCACAGGGAAGTTATTACTCGAATGCTTCGATACTTTCAAGGCGAAGGACTCGTCAGACTCTCTCGCGGCAAAATAACAATCCTTGATTCGAAAAGACTGGAAACACTACAAAGATCATAAAACGTTTTTTTCTCTAAAGAATCCTCCATTTATCAGAATTATGAAAGTCATTCTAATAAATGGGGGATCTTTTTATACTACAATCAAACTATAAAAATATTTTATTTATTTCTAATAATCCATACCACATGCATATGATCTTTCAATCAGTGCATGGTCATTAGCCACTGCATCATAAAAGCGGAATCCACCTGAAAAGTTGTATGTTTCATATCCATTTCCTTCCAAAATACGGCTTGCAATATAACTGCGTAGCCCACTCTGGCATATCAGGTAAACAGGCTTTCCCTTCTCAACTTCATTGATACGTTCCCTCAGTTCATCTACAGGAATGTTTTTAAATCCATTAATATGGCCCCTGCTAAATTCACCTACTGTTCTCACATCCAGCAACACAGCATTTTTATCTTTAGAAATCTTATCCATATCTTCCAAATGCCATTGTTTTAAGGTTCCTTTTGCTATATTGTCTATCATGAATCCTGCCATATTTACAGGATCCTTTGCAGAGGAATATGGCGGTGCATATGCGAGATCCAAATCTTTCAACTGGGTTGCCTTCAGTCCTGCATGAATTGCTGTTGCCAGCACATCAATACGTTTATCAACACCTTCATATCCAATAATCTGAGCACCAAGCAAACGATAAGTCTCTTTTTCAAAAACCACCTTCATGGTCATCACTTTTCCACCAGGATAGTAACCGGCATGACTCATAGGAGAAAGAATTACTGTATCTACATCTAACCCTGACTTTTTGGCATTGGTTTCATTGATACCTGTAGTAGCTGCTGTCATATCAAATACTTTGATAACGGAGCTTCCCTGACTGCCCAGGTAACGACTATCACCGCCACAAATATTATCAGCAATGATTCTGCCCTGTTTATTGGCTGGTCCTGCCAAAGAAATCAGCGCATCATTACCCGTAACATAATGTTTTACCTGAACTGCATCACCTGCAGCATAAATATCCGGTACAGAGGTTTCCATTCTGTCATTCACTACAATACTTTCCTTGATGCCAAGTTCCAGACCGGCTTCTTTTGCTAATACTGTGTCTGGTGTGACTCCGATTGCCAGAACTACCATATCAGCCTGAAGGGATGGATTATCTTTCAACAGGACCTCCACTCCGTTGTCTTTTTCTTTAAATCCTTCTACTGTATAGCCCAGTACCAGTTTTATCCCATGCTTTCTCATTTCATTATGGATCATGGATGCCATATCCGGGTCAAAAGGGTTCATCAGCTGCTTAGGCCTCTGGACAATCGTAACATCCATGCCAAGCTCCCTCAAATTTTCTGCCAGTTCCAGACCAATAAAACCGCCACCTGCCAATACAGCCGATTTTGGATGATTCTTATTTATATATTCCTTTATCCGAAAAGTGTCTTCTACAGTACGAAGTGTAAAAAGTTTATCAATACCTACTCCGGGAAGTCTCGGCTGTGTTGGCTTTGCACCTGGAGAGAGGATCAGCTTATCATATTTTTCTTCAAATATCTCACCATTCTCTAAATTTTTCACTGAAACCGTTTTACGTTCCGGATGTATGGAGATAACTTCATGATGAATTTTCATGTTAATACGGAAGCGTTTAAAAAAACTCTCTGGTGTCTGTAGTGTAAGTTCTTCCGGGTCTGTGATCACGTCTCCAATATAATATGGAAGTCCACAATTTGCATAGGATATGTATCCGGATCTTTCAAACACAGTAATTTCAGCATGTTCATTCAGTCTGCGTATTCTTGCTGCGGCTGTAGCTCCTCCGGCTACACCTCCTACAATTATTACCTTCATCTTATTTTTCCACCTTTCCTGAGTAAGCTACAATGCCACCGATATTATTTACTTTAGAATATCCCATTCGTTGCAGTATCCCAGTTGCCTGGCGGCTTCGTGAACCGGAATAACAGTATACAAACAGTGGGATATCCTTATTCTTCGCTACAGAAGCAATATTGTCAAGTTGCTGCAACGGCACATTTTTACTTTCTGGTATATGTCCTTCCTGATATTCCTGCGGTGTACGTACATCCAGCAGAACTGCATCATCAGTCCTTTTATATTCTTCTATGCCTTGATTAATATTCGACTGTTTAAAGAGATCAAAAAATCCCATTAGCACACCCCCCCTAAAGCATTTCTAAAATCGCATTCTTAGGTCTCGCCCCTGAAACCTGCTGTACAATCTTCCCATTCTTCATAACCACTAAAGTTGGAATGCTCATAATACTGAACTTATTTGCCAGTTCAGGCTCTTCATCTACATTAATCTTTCCAACTTTAATATCTCTACGCTCACTTGCAATCTCCTCTACAATAGGTACTACCATACGGCAAGGCGCACACCAAGATGCCCAAAAATCTAAAAGAACGGGTTTATCGGAATTCAGTACTTCGTTCTGAAAATTATTTTTATTGATATTAATAGCAGACATTTTACAGTCCTCCTTATCTTTCTCTTTTTGTAGATTTATTATAGTCTTAATTTCATTTATTTTCCGTGATTACATCACCATACCTCATTAACTTAACTTCTTGCCATACCATCTACACTTAATATAACACCTGTAATGTAACTCGCCTCATCTGAAGCAAGAAACACAAACGCGTTGGCAATATCTTCTGGCTGTCCAAGACGACGCAATGGAATTCTTTCAATCATAGGTTCGATAACTTCCTTTGGCACGGCCTTCATCATATCAGTTTCTGTAATCCCAGGTGCAACAGCATTAACACGAATACCTTTAGGTCCTAGTTCTCTTGCTAATGATACAGTCAATCCGTTTACTGCAAACTTCGATGCCGGATAAGCAAACCCACTTGGCTGTCCCGAAATACTCACCATGGAAGAAGTTGAGAGAATGACCCCCTTGCCTCTTGCCACCATACATTCTGCTGCTACACGAGTAGTATTAAATACTCCTTTTACATTTAGATCCATGACTTTATCAAAAGTCTCCTCTGTATAATCCATAAATGAGGTGTTTTCTGAAATCCCTGCATTATTTACCAGTATGTCGACACATCCATATTTTTCAGTTGCCTCTTTAAAAGCCTTTCTGACAGACTCCATGCTTGCCAGATTTGGACTAATTCCAGCAACTATTGCATTGGGATATTTTTCTTTTAATTTATCTACAGCAACATCTGCCGATTCCTGTGAACTTGCTGCCAACACAACTGAAGCACCTTCCTTCAAGAATTTATCAGCTGTAGCAAATCCTATACCACGGCTTCCACCCGTAATGATTGCAACTTTATCTTTTAATCTCATTTAGACTACCTCCTTACTTAGTTTCTAACTACATTATAAGCAAAAGGTAGATTATTTTCTGTGATATCATCACAAAATATCGCAATAAAAAACCCTGTTGCTCACGCACCAGGGTTTTGGTTTATCCATCTGTATTTAACACAAGATTAGGCTTCTATTCAACTTCTGAAAACTGATCTTTTCCAACATTACATAATGGGCATTCAAAATCTTCTGGAACATCCTCCCACTTTGTTCCTGGTGCAATACCACCTTCAGGATAACCTTCCTCTTCATCATATTCCCATCCGCAAACGTCACATACATATTTCATTAGTTTGTTCCTCCTTCTATTATTATAATAATCAATATTACTGATTACCTTTTATTTAAAATAATCATTCAATCATCATTTTTTCCGTTCAAAAACATATTCTGCATCTGATGATAAATCAGAGCGGAATGAATAGCCTAGTCTATCAAATTTCTTAATATCCTCAGGATTTTCAATTCTGTTTTCAGCCATGAACCTAACCATTTCACCACGGGCCATCTTAGCATATGTACCTTTTGTCACCAGTTTATCTCCTGATAACTCACAAAATGTAATCGTAATGTATCTATCCTGTCGTGTCAGATATTTTTCTATGCACTTAGAGTATTCTTTCGATGCCAGATTGATTATAATCCTGCTGTTATCAATCACTGAGCGGTATAATAAATCTCCCCAGTACTCATACAGATTTTTTGTTTCTCCTATTCCAACCTTCGCCTGCATTTCCAAACGATAAGGTGTCACACCATCCCTTGGTTTTAGCACACCATAAAATGCAGATATTATTCTCAAATGATTTTGTACATACTCGAATTGACTGTCCTCAAACACGGATGGAGCCATATATTGAAAAGCAATTCCTTCATATGATAAGACAGCTGGGGTAAGTAAATGATAAAGATCCATGTTTTCCAATCTATTGAAGTTCTGTTCTGTAATTTTGTCATTACATTTCCAGATAGTCTTCAGTTCTTCTTTTGACTTACTTTTCAACCAACTTTGTATCTCTGTCGTCTTTTCAATAAATTCAGGCAATCCATCCGGCGCTATGCTGTCAGTATCTGTAATCATCTTTTTAGCAGGGGATAATATTATCTTCATTAATCTAATTCCTTGAGCATATTTTCAGGATCATTTGCAGCCTTGACTTTATCATTTGCCTTTATAATAATCCCCTGTTCATCAATAAGATATGTGGTTCTTACTACTCCCATAGAGACTTTGCCATAATTTTTCTTTTCTTTCCATACATCATACGCTTCAATAACTTTCCGCTCTGGATCTGCTAAAAGTGTAAATGCCAATCCATATTTTTCCTCAAATCTCTTATGAGAGGATACAGAATCCTTACTGACTCCAAGAATAACTGCTCCTTTTTCGGTAAACTGAGGGTATCGCTCAGAAAACCCACATGCCTGTTTCGTGCATCCCGCTGTATTATCCTTGGGATAGAAATATAAAATCACTTTTTTTCCTGTATAATCCGATAATCTATGTATTTTCCCATTTTGATCTGGCAACTCAAAATCCGGTGCCTTAACCCCTACTTCCAACATTATTTATCCCTCCCTTTCTGTATCTTTCTCTTTATTCGCCTTTTTCTTCCCATTCCCGGTAATCATTTTATGACCTGTATATATCGCCATTACCATACATAACATAGAACTTAAAGCAAAGTATTTGTGACTTGATTTTTGCTTTTTATATCCAGTGTAAAAAGTCCCAAGCATTGTGATCAATGCTCCTACTGACCAATATTTATGTGCTTTCATGTAATTCCTCCATTTTTTCAGTGTATTCAATTCTAATTATACGCTACCATATTCCTATGTCAATTTGATAATAGAGCATTCCTATAAGTTTTTTCAAAATATCATTGTCAAAACTATGTATTGTTATCCTTTAATTTTTCTTTGAAATAATTGACAAAAAGCTTGCTTTCAAGAGATTACTATTTAATCTCTTTTCCATCTATATATAGTTGAAATTTATCAGGATTATTGACAACATCATAGTCCTTTCCGTATTCTACAGGTCTATATTCGGCTGTCATTACCGATTCCCCGTCTTCAATATCCTCTTTCCATAAATAGATGTTCATATCAATGCTCGTCGCATATCCTCTGTCTGTGGAGAATTTTGTCGAATGAAAAGAGACTTTACAACTTAAAATTGGATAAAAAGGACAAAAAAAAGAAGAGCTGCTTGCTCTTCCCATATAGTAGTAGTAAAATAATATGTCATGCCAGCGCAATATATTACCTAGAATATCGCTATAACAGGAAAGGGGCTGCATTGTGACAGCCCCTAATTTACTTCATCACGTTGTCTACATTCTGAGTGAACTCGTTCCCTGGTTTATTTTAGCATCGGTCTGGATTTTGTTTCATAAAGATAAATTTTGCCACAGAGCGGTCGTATGTTTTAATGTGTCCAAACAGCCAGTCGATTACATTTTTCTGTACAAGTTCACTGAACCGATCTGTTGGTCCTTCATACTCCTGAAGGTATTCATACAGTTCTTGAATTGTCTTTTTAAACTCTTCATGTTTTTCATAATGTTTTTCACGCTCTGGATAACCGGATTTTTCCTGAAGCTTTTCCTCTTCTTTGAAATGAAAGTCAGTATATTCATCCAGATAATCCAGCATTTTGATTGCTTTTACTTTGCTGTCGCCATTTTGACAGGCAGTTACAAAGTTCTGGATACGGTCAATCAATTCTTTGTGCTGTGTATCGATTGTTTTATTTCCTGTTACTAAATTGTCATCAAAGGTAATGTTTAAATCGTAAGTCATAATTTGACCTCCATTTCTTTTATATGTTCTCTTAGGCTCTTTTAATGTCTGGCAGTTTCGTACCTGCATTTTCTGCTTAGTCTTCTACAGGAACGAAAACATCTTTTCCTAATCCGCAGATTGGGCATGTCCAGTCATCTGGAATATCCTCAAATGCAGTTTCTGGAGCGATACCGGCGTCTGGATCTCCTACTGCCGGATCATAAATATATCCACATGGTTCACATTCATATTTTTTCATAGTCATTTTCCATTTTCAATGTCGATTTATTTTTGTTACCAAGTTCCTAGCAATTTTTCTAACACTTTGTTTCTTGTATATCTGTATTATACATGATAATTATTCTTTTGTCAATAATAGTAATTATTATTATTTTTGCACTTAGCATAAACTGATATTTGAATTGCACATTTACATATTGTATATATCATGGGAATAGTTGAATAAAAAAATGAACTCTATTCATTAAAGACAGAGTTGCTGGAAATTATTTCTCTCCAACAACTTTCTTCGTCTTTAAGTCCTTGAAACACAATACTGTCCCATCAGATTCATCCAACTGTTATATTTATTCTTTTCACACACCTTTCGACAAATTTCATTTTCCATCAATACACAGAACATCTTATCATAATCAAATGCCCAAACAGCACCATTCACATGGTTTT